>JBILSW010000205.1:0-5650 GCA_044371895.1 Rubrivivax sp. | reverse complement strand
GACGCGGCTGCACCACTTCAGCGCGCTGAGCTGCCAGCCGCCGGTGCCGAAGCCCGTCTTCAGCTTGGTGATGCATACCTTGCCCGGGCCCACGCCCACCTTGGTGGCGTCGGCGCCCCAGTTCTCGAGGTCGATCACGGCCTCGGGCGTGGCCACGTTGCCGGCAATGACGAAGGCCCGCGGCAGCTTCGCCTTGATGTGCTCGATGGCGCGCCGCACGCTGTCGGCGTGGCCGTGGGCGATGTCGATGGTGATGTAGTCGGCGCCGATGCCCTCGGCTGCCAGGCGGTCGACCACGGCGAGGTCCGCGGGCTTCACGCCCGAGCTGATCGACACGTACAGCCCCTGCTCGCGCATGCGCCGCGCGAAGGCCACGCTGTCGAGGTCGAAGCGGTGCATCACGTAGAAGTGGCCGCCGCGCGCCAGCGTTTCGGCGATGGGCTCGTCGATCACGGTCTTCATGTTGCTCGGCACCACCGGCAGCGCGAAGCGGCGGCCACCGAACTCCACCGAGGTGTCGCACTCGCTGCGGCTGTCGACGCGGCACTTGCGCGGCAGCAGCAGGATGTTGTCGTAGTCGAAGATCTCCATGGCGGGCACTCGGCGTGGGCGTCTGACGGCGGCCGAGTGTAGCCACGGCCTGCGTGCCGTCGAGCCGCCTGCAGGATTGCACGCCGCGTCGTGCGTCGGCGCCCCTGCCGCGCGCCCGTTGTCGCTGAAAATGCCGGCATGAGGTACCGGTTGCCCTTGATCACGTCCTGGCGGCGGGACCGTCCCGATCGGTCGTTGCCGGCCCTCCAGGCCGCGACCGAGCCCGCGCCGCTGAGCGCCGTCGCCACGACCGCCGCGCCTGGGCAGCAGGCGAGGCTGCTGCTGAGCCTGTTCGAGCACTCGGCCAGCGGCCTGCTGCTGTGCGATCCCGACGGCCGCGTGCGCCTTTGCAGCCCCGTGGCCGCCGAACTGCTTGGCACCGTGCCGGTGCAGGTGCAGGGGCGGCCCGTGGGCGACTGGGTGGCGCCGCTGATCGACTTCATCGTCGCCGATGCCGAGCAGGGCCTCCCCGCGGGCCAGTGGGAGACGCAGGCCCAGCGCGCCGACGGCACCAGCTTCCCGGTGGAGCTGACCGTCAGCGACACGCCGCTGGACGGCCGGCCCGGCCGCGTGCTGTTCATGCGCGACATCACCGACCGCCGGCTCAACCAGCAGCGCTTGTCGGAACTGGCCAACTTCGACGGGCTGACTGGCCTGCCCAACCGCCTGCAGTTCCGGGACCTGCTGACCCAGGCCATGGCGCGGGCGCGGCGCAGCGGCGTGCTCATGGCGTTGATGTTCCTGGATCTCGACAACTTCAAGGTCATCAACGACACGCTGGGCCATGGCGTGGGCGACGAGCTGCTGCGCCGGGTGGCGGCGCGGCTGCAGGCCTGCGTGCGCGGGCCCGACCAGGTGCTGCGGCGAGAGGGGCCGGCAGTCGCCGCCCCGTCGCCCGAGGGGGTAACGGTGTCCCGCCTGGGGGGCGACGAGTTCACCGTGATCGCCGAGAACCTGACCGGCGCCGACGCCGCGGTGGTGCTGGCACGGCGCATCCTGGAGGCGATGACGCAACCGGTGCAGATCGAGGAGCACCAGCTGCACGTGGGCACGAGCATCGGCATCGCGATGTACCCGTTCGAGGACACCGACCTCGATCGGCTGGTGCGGCAGGCCGACAGCGCCATGTACCGCGCCAAGACCATGGGCAAGGGCACCTACGCCTTCTACAGCGACGAGCTTACGCGTGAAGTGGCGGCACGCCTGAAGCTCGAAGGCGAGCTGCGACGCGCGCTGGAGCAGCAGGAGTTCGCGCTGTGCTACCAGCCGCTGGCGCGCCTGGACGACGGCCGGATCACGGGGGTGGAGGCGCTGCTGCGCTGGCACCCGCCCGGGGGCGGCACCGTGCCGCCCGACCGCTTCATCCGCGTGCTCGAGGACAGCGGCCTCATCCTGCAGGTAGGGCACTGGGCCTTGCGCACCGCCTGCGCCGAGATGGCGGCGATGCGGCGGCAGGGGCTGCCGCGGATGTCGCTGTCGGTCAACTTCTCGGCGCGGCAGTTCCGCCAGCCCAACCTGCTGCGGTTGATCGCCGCCACGCTGGCCGAGACCGGCTTCGAGCCGAGCAGCCTGGAGATCGAGATCACCGAGCGGCTGCTCGTCGAGGATCACGAGGCCACGCGCGTCACGCTCGAGGGCCTGGCCCACATGGGCGTGCGCGTGGCTATCGACGACTTCGGCACGGGCTATTCCTCGCTGAGCTACCTGAAGCGCTTCGACATCGACACGCTCAAGATCGACGGCAGCTTCGTCGCCGAGCTGCCCGACGACCCCGACGGTCTTGCCATCGCCGCCGCCATCGTCGCGCTCGGCCACAGCCTGCAGATGCGCGTGGTGGCCGAGCGGGTGGAGACGCCCGAGCAGGCCCGGTGCCTGCGGGCCATGGGCTGCGACGGCATGCAGGGCTACGTGCTGTGCGGGCCGCTGCCGGGGGCGGTGCTGCGCAACTGGCTGCGCGAGCACGGCCGTGCCGGCGCGCGGACGCTCCTTGGCACGGGTGCCACCGAGGGCGGGGCGGCGGCGAGCGGCTCCTAGAATCGGCGGCATGCACCGCAGCGCGCCGACGGCACCGCCCCCCGACCCCGAAGCCGCCGCCCACGGTGCCCCCGAGGCCCGACTGCTGCGCGGCCTCAATCCCGAGCAGCTGGCGGCGGTGACGCTGCCCCGGGTGCCCGCGCTCATTCTGGCCGGTGCCGGCTCGGGCAAGACGCGCGTGCTGACCACGCGCATCGCCTGGCTGCTGCACACTGGGCAGGCCTCGCCGGGGGGCATCCTGGCCGTCACCTTCACGAACAAGGCGGCCAAGGAGATGCTGACGCGGCTGTCGGCGATGCTGCCTGTGGCCGTGCGCGGCATGTGGATCGGCACCTTCCACGGCCTGTGCAACCGCTTCCTGCGCGCGCACTGGAAGCTCGCCGGGCTGCCGCAGGGCTTCCAGATCCTCGACAGCGTCGACCAGCTGAGCGCCGTCAAGCGCGTGATCAAGGCCATGAACCTCGACGAGGAGCGCTTCGTGCCCAAGCAGGTGTCGTGGTTCATCGCTGGCGCCAAGGAGGATGGCCTGCGCCCGCCGCAGGTGGACGCGCGCGACGAGCACACGCGCAGGCTGGTGCAGGTCTACGAGGCCTACGAGGCGCAGTGCGCCCGCGAGGGCGTGGCCGACTTCGCCGAGCTGATGCTGCGCAGCTACGAGCTGATGCGCGACCACGACGCGCTGCGCGAGCACTACCAGCGGCGCTTCTCGCACGTGCTGGTCGACGAGTTCCAGGACACCAACCGGCTGCAGTACGCGTGGCTCAAGATGTTCGCCCCGCCCGGGCGCGAGCAGGGCGTGTTCGCGGTGGGCGACGACGACCAGAGCATCTACGCCTTCCGCGGCGCGCGCGTGGGCAACATGGCCGACTTCGAGCGCGAGTACCGCGTCGGGCGCGTCGTGAAGCTGGAGCAGAACTACCGCAGCTCCGGCCACATCCTCGATGCCGCCAACGAGCTGATCGCGCACAACAGCGCGCGGCTGGGCAAGAACCTGCGCACCGACGCCGGCGCCGGCGAGCCGGTTCGCGTGCACGAGGCGCCGTCGGACTACGCCGAGGCGCAGTGGCTGCTCGAGGAGATCGGCGGCCTCGTGCGCGCCGGCACGCCGCGCAGCGAGATCGCGCTGCTGTACCGCAGCAACGCGCAGAGCCGCGTGCTGGAGAGTGCGCTCTTCAACGCCGGCATGCCCTACCGCGTGTACGGCGGCCTGCGCTTCTTCGAGCGCGCCGAGATCAAGCACGCGCTGGCCTACCTGCGCCTGCTGGAGAACACCAACGACGACACCAGCTTCCTGCGCGTGGTCAACTTCCCGGCGCGCGGCATCGGCGCGCGCTCGGTGGAACAGCTGCAGGACGTGGCCCGCGCCACCGGCCGCAGCCTGGTGCAGAGCGTGGGCGGGCTCGACGGCGCCGCAGGCAAGAAGATCGCCGGCTTCGTCCAGCTCATCGATGCCCTGCGCGCCGCCACGCAGGGCCTGACGCTGCGCGAGATCATCGACCACGTGCTCGAGGCCAGCGGCCTGCGCGTGTTCTACAAGAACGACAAGGAAGGCGAGGACCGGCTCGAGAACCTCGAGGAGCTGATCAACGCCGCCGAGAGCTTCGTCACGCAGGAGGGTTACGGCAAGGACGCCGTGGCGCTGCCGGTGGACGAGCAGGCCGCTATTGGCGGCGTGGCCGCGGCCCCCGACCCCGACACCGGCGAAGTGCTGTCGCCGCTGGCGGCCTTCCTCACGCACGCCAGTCTCGAGGCTGGAGACAACCAGGCCCAGGCCGGTGCCGATGCCATCCAGCTGATGACGGTGCACAGCGCCAAGGGCCTGGAGTTCGACGCTGTGTTCATCACCGGCATCGAGGAGGGCCTGTTCCCGCACGAGCAGAGCCTGTCCGATGCCGACGGCGTCGAAGAGGAACGCCGCCTGATGTACGTGGCCATCACCCGTGCGCGCCGGCGCCTGTACCTGAGCTTCAGCCAGACGCGGCTGCTGCACGGGCAGACCCGCTACAACGTCAAGAGCCGCTTCTTCGACGAGCTGCCCGACGGCAGCCTGAAGTGGCTGACGCCGCGCAACCAGGGCTTCGGCTCGGGCTATGCGCGCGAATACCAGCAGGCCTGGCAGCGCGGTTCGGGCCTGGGCGGCATCGTCGGCGCCGGGCGCGTGGCGCCCCCGCCGCGGCCCGCGGAGGCCTGGGCCCCGCCGCCCACGCCGCCGCTGCCGGCGGCCGAGGGCGGCTGGCGCGTGGGCCAGACGGTGTTCCACGGCAAGTTCGGCGAGGGCGTGATCTCGGTGCTCGAGGGCCGGGGCGCCGACGCCCGCGCCCACGTCCACTTCGGCCGCCACGGCGCCAAGTGGCTGGCGCTGGCCATCGCCAAGCTCACGCCGGTGGACTGAACAGCCTGCCTCTGGGCAGGGCCGTGTCATCGGGCTGTCGCTGGGCCTCGGTGGCATGCAGGGCGATGAACCGCCTGCCGCTGCCCACCCGTCCGCTCCTGGTCGCCCTGCTGGCGCTCGCCGTATCGCCCGCCCTGTCGCAGGACGCCGCGCAGGGCGCCCGCCTGTACCTGGGCCTGCCCGGCGGCCAGGCCTCGTGCGTGGAGTGCCACGGCCCCGACCCTGGCCTGGACCGCAACCGCCTGCTGAACGCCGCACGCGGGCCCTTCGCCATCGACGAGGCGCTGCGCAAGGCGGCCGCCATGGGCTACCTGGCCGATCTGCTCTCGCCGGCCGACCGCGCCGACCTGTCCGCCTACCTGGCCCTGGTCGCGTCCGAGGCCGATGGCGCATCCGCCGTACTCGCCTGGCCCTGGGGCCTGGAGTTCGGGCGCGTCGCGCCCGGTGCGGCCCTGGCGCTGCAACCCGTGCGCCTGCGCAACCGCAGCAGCGGCACCCTGGCTCTGGCGCCGGGCCTGCGCGAGCTGGCAGCCGGCGGCGCCGCTGGCCTGACCATGGCCCACGACTGCCCCGAACTGCTGCCGCCCGGTGCCGGCTGCACCGTGCAACTGGGCCTGGTGGCCGCCGGGTCCG
>JBILSW010000203.1:0-5656 GCA_044371895.1 Rubrivivax sp. | reverse complement strand
AGCCCTCGGCCTGCAGCGCGGCGCGGTCGAACTCGTCGACGAACAGCAGGTGCGCCGAAGACAGCCTGGGGTTGCGGGCCAGCAGCGCCTGCAGGGCCCGCAGCAGGGCCTGGCGCGCGGCGGCGTCGCGGGCCAGCAGCCGGGTGCCCGACACGGGGGTGAAAGGCACGGCGCCCAGCAGCTTGGGGTAGTAGCGCAGGCCGTGGCGCGCGTAGGCCTCGGCCCACGCCCAGTCGAACACGTACTCGCCGTAGCTGTGCGTCTTGGCGTACAGCGCCACCGCGGCCGCCAGGCCGCCGTCGCGCTCCAGCAGCAGGAAGCAGGGCGTCCAGCCCGTGCCCGGCACCGCGCTGCCGCTGGCGTGCAGCGCGGCGAGGTACTCATGCCGCATGAAGGGCGTGGGCTGGGCCTGCACGGCCAGCAGTGCGTTCCAGGCTGCGGCGTCGACCGCGCAGGGGTGGTCGCAAACCCGGGCGCGATAATCTGGCGCTTCGTCTCCGAGGTCGATTGACATGTCCATCGTTGCGTCTTCCGTCGAGTCGGCCGCGGCCCCGGTGCGGGTGGCGCTGGCGCAGGTCAATGCGACGGTCGGAGACCTGGACGGTAACGCAAGGCTGATCGAGGCCGCCGCGCGCGTCGCCCATGCCCAGGGCGCTGCCCTGGTGTTGACGCCCGAGCTGGCGCTGACCGGCTACCCGCCCGAGGACCTTCTGCTGCGCCCGGCCTTCCTGGCCGAGAGCGCGCGTGTGCTGCAGGCGCTGGCCGCGCGGTTGGCCGACTGCAGCGGCCTGAGTGTCGTCGTCGGTCATCCCCTGGCTGCCACAGAGCGCGGCGGCTGGCGCACGCGCTCGGTGGCCGTGGCCGAGCGCTACAACGCCGCCTCGGTGCTGCAGGGCGGGTGGGTGGCCGGCACCTACGCCAAACGGGAACTGCCCAACTACCAGGTGTTCGACGAGCGCCGCTACTTCGCCAGTGGGCGAGACGCAGGCCTTCTGCCGTTGGTGTTCGAGGCCGGCGGCCGCCGTTTCGGGGTGCTCATCTGCGAGGACGCCTGGTTCGACGAGCCCGGCCGCGCCGCGCGCGAGGCCGGCGCCGAACTGCTGTGCGTGCTCAACGCCAGCCCCTTCCACCTCGGCAAGGCCGGCGAGCGCGAGGAGCGGATGGCCGAGCGTGCGCGCACCACGGGCTGCCCGCTGCTGTTCTCGCACCTGGTGGGCGGGCAGGACGAGGTGGTGTTCGACGGCGCGTCGTTCGTGCTCGACGCGCAGGGCCGCGTCGGCGCGCGCGCCGCCAGCTTCGAGCCGGCGCTGCTGCTGGCCGACATCGCGGCCGACGGCTCCGTGGCCGGCCCGGTGGAGTCGCTGCCCGAGCCGGAGGCGCAGGCCTGGCAGGCGCTGGTGCTGGGGGTGCGCGACTACCTTGGCAAGAACGGCTTCCCCGGCGCGATCATCGGCCTGTCCGGCGGCATCGACTCCGCGCTGGTTTTGGCCGTGGCGGTGGATGCGCTGGGTTCCGAGAAGGTGCGCGCCGTCATGATGCCCAGCCGCTACACGGCCGACATCTCCTGGCTCGATGCGCGCGACATGGCCTCGCGCCTGGGCGTGCGCTACGACGAGATCGCCATCGAGCCGATGTTCGAGGCCTTCCGCGCCGGGCTGGCGCCGCAGTTCGCCGGCCTGGCGGACGACACGACGGAGGAGAACCTCCAGGCCCGCATCCGCGGCACGCTGCTGATGGCGCTCAGCAACAAGACCGGCGCCATCGTGTTGACCACCGGCAACAAGAGCGAGATGGCCACCGGCTACTGCACGCTGTACGGCGACATGGCCGGGGGCTTTGCCGTCATCAAGGACGTCGCCAAGACCCTGGTCTACCGCCTGGCCGAGTGGAGGAACCGCCAGCCGACGCGACGCCCCGACGGCACCGTGGGGCCGGTCATCCCCGAACGCATCATCACGCGGCCGCCCTCGGCCGAGCTGCGCCCCGACCAGACCGACCAGGACAGCCTGCCGCCCTACGAGGTGCTGGACGACATCCTCGCGCAGTACATGGAGGACGACCGCTCGATCGAGGAGATCGTCGCCGCCGGCCATGCGCGCGCCGACGTCGAGCGCGTGACGCGGCTGATCAAGTTGGCCGAGTACAAGCGGCGCCAGGCCCCCGTGGGCATCCGCATCACCCATCGCGGATTCGGGAGAGACTGGCGCTATCCCATCACGTCGAGGTTCCGTGCTTAAATCGTCCGCAGTCCCATCCCCGCAGGCGGAGTCCCCATGAAGCAGATCACGGCCATCATCAAGCCCTTCAAGCTCGAAGAGGTGCGCGAGGCGCTCGGCGAGGTGGGCGTTTCGGGCCTGACGGTGACCGAGGTGAAGGGCTTCGGGCGCCAGAAGGGCCACACCGAGCTCTACCGCGGCGCCGAGTACGTGGTGGATTTCCTGCCCAAGGTGAAGGTCGAGGTCGTCGTCAAGGAAACCGACGTCGACCGCTGCATCGAGGCCATCGTCAAGGCCGCCAAGACGGGCAAGATCGGCGACGGCAAGATCTTCGTCACGCCGGTGGAGCAGGTGGTGCGGATCCGCACCGGCGAGACCGACGAAGCCGCGATCTGACGCCGGCTCAGACCTTCGAGTAGTCGTCGCCGCCGCGTGCGGCCAGTGCCGCAGTGGCCACGCGCTCGAGCAGGGCGACTGGCTCGTCGCCGACCAGCACCAAGTCGCGCATTGCCGCGCCCAGGAAGCCCTCGGCCACGGTGTGGTCCATGAAGCGCAGCAGCGGCTGCCAGTAGCCGGCCGTGTCGAGCAGCCCGATCGGGTTGTCGTGGTGCTTCAGCTGCCGCCAGGTCCATACCTCATACAACTCCTCCAGCGTGCCGATGCCGCCCGGCAGCGCGATGAAGGCATCGGCGCGCTCGGCCATCAGCTGCTTGCGCACGTGCATCGTCGGCACCACATGCAGTTCGCTCAGGCCAGTGTGGCCGACTTCGAGCTTCTGCAGGCTCTCGGGGATGACGCCCACCACGCGCCCGCCGGCAGCCAGCGTGGCGTCGGCCACCTCGCCCATGAGGCCGACCCGACCGCCGCCATACACCAGCTGCCAGCCGCGCTGACCGATGGCCGTGCCAAGAGCGCGCGCGGCTTCGGTGTACGCGGCCTGCGTGCCATGCCGCGATCCGCAGTACACGCAGATGCTCAGGGGGCGGGTGTCATTCATGGCGCAGGCGCGCTGCGCGCGCGGTGGGGCGGGTACCAGGTGATCAGCCGCGTTCGGCACAGGGCGTCATGCA
Source organism: Rubrivivax sp. (assembly GCA_044371895.1). Classification (GTDB taxonomy): domain Bacteria; phylum Pseudomonadota; class Gammaproteobacteria; order Burkholderiales; family Burkholderiaceae_C; genus Rubrivivax. The sequence continues at coordinate 2,370 of JBILSW010000203.1, read as the reverse complement.
GGAACTGCCGGTCGGGATGCAGGAGCGACAGGGCCGCGTAGACCAGCATCCAGACCATCAAGGCCGCCGTCACGGGACCCCCGCCCTTGAGCCCCGCGAGTTGTGCGATGCCCAGCCCCGGCAGGATCCATGCCCAGGCCAGGACGTAGCGCGCCACGGCGCGCAGCGGGCGCAGCGGGTGGCCCTCGGTGGTGACCAGGCGCAGGTGCCAGGTGAGCATGGCCAGCGTCTGCCCGCTGCGCACCCACGAGACCGCGAAGTACAGGCCCAGCACGCCGAACAGAAAGGCCTGCAGGCCGGCGGAGCCCACGAGTGCGTGCCTCTGCTGCGTGGCCAGGCCGTAGGCCAGGCCGGCAAGCGCGACGATGCCGAAGACAAGAACGCCCTCGTACAGGAAGGCGGCGAGGCGGCGCACCACGCCGGGCGTTGGCGCCCCGACGGTGCCGCCCGGGTTTGCGTCGGAGTTCAAGACTCCGCGGCCGAAGCGGCCGGCTCGCTCTCTACCGCAACCGCCGCTCCCTGGGGCCCGCGCAGCGGAAGCAGGGTCGTGGGATCGACGAAGCCCGGGGTCGCCGCGATCTTGGGCAGCCCGTGCTGGATGCTGGCGGGGGGCAGGGGCGTTCGGTTCATCGGCGAGGTGGTGGCACCCGTTCGCGCCTGCTGCATCGCAGGGGCGGCTGCGCGCTTGGGACCAGCCGGGGTAGATTGCACCACGTTGGACTTGGCCCTGGACGCCAAGGCCGATTTCGCAGAGGAGTTGCCGACCTGACCGGCCCTTTGCTGCGCCAGCCGCTGGCGCTCGGCCTCGGGCAATGCCTGGTAGGCCTTCCAAGCAGCCTGGCGGTCCTCCGGGTGGACACGGCGAACCTCCTGGAACTGCAGGCGAGCCGTGCGCCGCTGATCGGACGTCATGCGCACCCACTCGGCCATGCGATCGTTCAGCCGCTGGCGCTCCGCGGCGCTCATGGTGGGGAAGCGCGATGCCATCTCGAGCCACTTGGCCTGGCGATCCGCGCTGAGCGTGGCCCAGTCGGTCCGCAGCGGGGCCAGCGCCTGCTGCTGCACGGGGTTGAGCCGGGACCAGGCGACGCTCTCCGTGGCCAGCGCCGGCGCGACGCATATCAGCCACGCCATCGCTACCCCCGCCAGCAGCGCGAGGCAGGCGCTCTGGACGGGGGGCGCGGGAAAGGACGAACCCGGCATCACGGTGTCTGTGAAGGGGGCTCGTGCAACAGGAACTCGGCGAAGCCGGGGTCGGCGTAGGCCTGGGGAGGCAGGTCGTCGGCCAGCAGCCGGGCGTCGATGTCGGCCGCCACGGCGATCTGTTCCTGCCGTGCCCATTCATCGATGCCCACGAGGCCGGCCACCAGCACCACCAGCGGCAACAACGCCGCGGCGCGCTGCCACCAACCCACTGGCGGGCCGAAGGGCAGGCCGCCAAGGCCGCGGCCAGCCGCGCCGGCCAGCACACCAGCCACCACGGTCGGGACCGCAGCCACGGCCCACGCCTGGGTGCGGGCCCGGCGGGCCCGCCCCACGGCTGTCTGCCGCGCAAAGCGCAAGCGTTCGACGGTGTCGGCCTGCAGGGTTGCCTGGGCCAGGGACAGCGCTCCCGCCAGGCGCCCGGCCAGGCGGGCCTCCAGCGTGTAGGTGTCGGGGCGCAGTCGGCTCATCGTCGAACTCCCTTGTCGTGCAGGGCCTTGGCCAGGGCTTGGACGGCCCGGGAGCAGTGTGTCTTCACGCTGCCTTCGGAGCAACCCATCACCGTCGCGGTTTCGGCCGTGTCGAATTCCTCCCAGTAACGCAGGAGGAAGGCTTCCCGTTGACGCGGAGGCAGTTCCTGCAAAGCCGTCTCGATCAGACCCAGCAATTGCGTGCGGTACGCCGCATCGCAGGCACTTTCGGTGCCAAGCGTGTCGTCCAGCAGATGCAGCGATTCGAGCAGGTCGAAGTCGCCCATTCCCTCGGAGTCCCCCTCGAAGTCGCTCAAGGGTCGCACGACGGCGGAGCGCACCCGTTCGCGGCGGAACCAATCCATCGTCGCGTTGGACAGGATGCGCTGGAACAGCAGCGGCAACTCCGTCGCCGGACGGTCGGCGTAGCTTTCCGCGAGGCGGATCATCGCGTCCTGCACGATGTCGAGGGCGGCGTCGTCGTCTCGCACCGCGTAGGCCGTGCGCTTGAAGGCGCGTCGCTCGACGCTCTGCAGGAAGTCAGCGAGTTCCTGATCGGTGGCCAACAGTGGGGGGGGTGTGAAACCCGGTGCGCCCAGCAGCAGGGCGGTCGGATTATGGCCAGAGCCCGGTGTGCGCACCCTGCGAACCCGGGCCCGGACCCGCTCGCGGTGCATAATCGTGGGTTCGCACAACG
>JBILSW010000202.1:0-5665 GCA_044371895.1 Rubrivivax sp. | reverse complement strand
CGTCGTGGCCATCCCGCTGCTGATGGACCGCGCGCTCGGCGTGCGGCCGGCCGTGCTGGTGAGCGTGCGCGCCGCCCTGGTGAACCCGTTGCCGATGGCCCTGTGGGCGACGCTGATCATGGTGTTCACCTTGATCGGCATGGTTACCGCGATGCTGGGGCTGGTGGTCGCCGTGCCCTGGCTGGCCCACGCCAGCTGGCACGCCTACCGCGAGCTGGTGGGGCCCGGGCGGCCGGGCCGGCCCACGGGCCCGGAGGCGCGCTGAGCGGCCATGGGCGGCTTCACCGAGGAGCAGGTGGCGCAGTTCGGGCTGACCTTCGGGGTCGGCGCGTTCATGCTCTACATGGTGTTCATCATCTTCCAGCTGGCGCGCGAGTCCAAGGCCGGCCGCTTCGGCACCTTCGTGTTGTTCCTGGCCCTGGGCGTGGGGCTGGTGGGTTTCGTAGCCAAGGGCATCATCAAGTGGGTGATGGGCGTCGAGTGACACCCACCACCCGGGCCCGCGTCAGCGGGTGCCGAGCGGCGCGGGCGCCGGCGCCGGCTGCGGCGCGGCGGCCGGTGCGGGGGCCGGCGTGGGCTGCGGCGCGTTGCGCTCCACCAGGCGACGCTCGTAGAGGTAGTCGGTGCCGGTCTCGTGACCCGCGGCCCGCGCGGCGCCGTACTGCGGCGTCTGCGGGAACTCGCGGCGCACGGCGTCGCGCAGCGTCTCGAAGACGTTCGAGCCCGGCCGCCAGGCGTCGACCGCGTTCAGCCGCTGCAGCAGGTGCCACGTAAACACCGAGTGGCCGTCGCGGCCCTCGTCGGACACCGGCTCGTCGCCGCCGGAGCTCATCACCACCGCCGCGCGCTTGCCCAGCAGCGTGCTGGCGTCGGCGCCGCTGGCCACCTGCACGCGCTCGCTGCCCACGAGCTGGCCCGAGAAGCAGCTGTCCGAGACGAGCAGCAGCTGCCGCGCCGGGATCAGGCCCACGAGGCGGTTGATGTCGGCGTTGGACATCCAGCTCGCGGGCTTGTCGGCGTCGGCGTCGGCGGGCAGCCAGAAGCCCTGCTGCTTGTCGTCGAGCAGCACGCCGTGGCCGGCGTAGTAGATGACCACCGAGTCACCCGGCCGCGCCTCCACCGCCAGGCGGTTGAGCGAACGCAGCACCTCCTCGCGCGTGGCGTCGGGCAGCACCTCGGTCTCGTAGCCGAAGCGCCGCTCGAGCGCGCGTCCCACCCCCTGGGCATCGTTCACGGCCGACAGCAGCTCGGGGATGCGGCGATCGCGGTACTTGTTGATGCCGACAACGAGGGCGAGCTTGCGCTCGATGACCGGCAGTGCGGCCTCGATCACGCGCACCCGCCCGACCGGCTGCACCTGGCCGGAGGCCTGCGCCGAGCTCTGCGCCGCGGCCTGCACCGCGCCCTGCGCCTGGACGGCGGCCTCGGCCTCGGCACGCTGGCGCGCCGCCTCGCGCAGGGCCTGGATCTCGTTGAGCAGGGCTTCGGTGACCAGGCAGGTGCCGGTCTGGATCTCGCGCTCGTCGCGGCAGGCCCTGGCGTCGGCCAGCGTTGGGTCCTGCTCCAGCCGCGACAGGCTGTCGGCGAAGATGCGGCGCTTGTAGTTGGCGCGCGCGGCCAGCACCGCGGCGATCTCGTCGCGCGTCATCTGCGCGGTGTTGATGCGCTTGAAGCCGAACCCGTCCTCCAGGTCGAGGGTGGGCGTCACGTCAAGCACGCGGCCGAAGGTCGGCGTGGAGAACACCCGCGGCAGCGTCACCGCAGCCACCGCGGGGCCGATGACCCTGGTGGTGATGGCCGCCGGCGAATCGGGCAGGAAGGCGGGGGTGAGCGTCAACGCGTCGGCGTTGCCCGGCGCCTGCGCGAACACGTAGTTGCTCGCAGTCAGGCCCGAGCCCACGATGGCGTAGCGGCCCGCCGGGCTGGCCAGGGTGGCCGACGTCGTCCACAGCAGAGAGCCGCTGGTGGCCGTGGCCTGCGACTGGCCCGCGACGAAGCCCTCGACCGTGCCGCCGAGCAGCAGGGGCGAGCCGGCCACGGCCGTCACCCGCGTCGCGGCGTAGGTCAGCGTGGCGGGCAGGATGCGGCCCGTGGTGCTGCCGGCCGCGTTGAGCAGCGCGTAGTTGGCGGCGTCGGCCCCCGACAGCAGCGCCGTCCAGTCGACGCTGAGGCCCGCGCCCACATCGGCGCTCGCGAAACGGCCGGTGAACACGGCGCCGACGCTGTCGCCGGCGAACACGCCGCCCAGCGTACCGCCGAGCGTGGCGGCGGTCAGGCCGTCGTACACCTTGTCGGCCGCCGCCACGGTCGACAGGCTCAGCGGCGCCGGGCTCACGGTGGCCGCCAGCGTGGTCGGCAGTTGCAGCACGTAGTTGCCGGCGGCGGCGCCCGCCAGCGAGAGCCCGCTGACCGTGACCGGCTTGGCCGTGCCGACGTCCCGCGTGGCGAAGCTGCCGATGGCGGTGCCGGCCAGCGACACCACGTCGCCGGACAGCGGAGTCACGCCCGGCGTGCCCGCCAGCAGCGCGATGGTGGTGCCGTCGTACACACGCGGGCCGGCCGTCAGGCCGAGCACCGGCAGCGGACGCGCCGTGATGTCGGCGCTGAGCGTCATCGGCAGGACGAGGTCGTAGTTGCCGGCATCGAGGCCCGTGAGCGCGAGCCCCGACAGCGTCACCGGCCTGGCCGTGCCCACGTTCTTGTCGGCGAAGGCACCGGCCACCGCGCCGACCAAGCTGACAGCGTCGCTGCCCAGCGGCGAGACGGTGGCCGTGCCCGAGACTGGCGCCACGGTGGTGGCGTCGTAGACGCGGCTGCCGGCCGTCAGGCCCGACACCGGCAGCGCCGCGCGCGTGATCGTGCCCGTCAGGCCCGCAGGGGCCACGGCGGTGTAGTTGCCGGCGTCGGCGCCATCCAGGGCCAGGCCGGTGATGACGATGGGCTTGCCGCTGCCCACGTTCTTGTCGGCGAAGGCCCCGCTGGGCAGACCCGCCAAGAACACGATGTCGCCGCTCAGGGGCGTGACGCTGGCGGTGCCGCTGAGCGGGGCGTTGATGGTGGCGTCGTAGACGCGGGTGCCGCCCGTGAGCCCGCCGACCGTGAGCGGCGCGGGCGTGATGGTGCCGATGGCGCCACCGGCCGTGCCGTCGTAGGCCACGCCCAACACCGGGAAGCCCCCGACCGCGTCGCTGATGGCCACCTTCAGGCCCGAAGCGCTCACCGTCTTGCCGCTGCCGGCGTTCCTGTTGCTGAAGCTGCCCACGGTGAGCGACGAGGTCAGCGCAACCTGTTCGGAGGCGCGCAGGCCCTTGAAGGCCACGCCGACGCCGGTGAGGTCGGCGGTGGTCGTGCGGTCGTAGACCCTGCTGACCGAGCCCGTGAGGTCGACCGTGAGCGTGGGCGCCAGCGCGTGCAGGAAGCCGCTGCCGGTGCCCAGCACGGGCGTGACGCCCGGGGTGGCGGCGTACTGGCGGAAAGCGGGCACCAGGCCGCCGACGGCGTCGGCCGCAGGGTCGGCGGAGTACACGAGCCAGCGCCGCGTGCCGCTGGACGACAGCTGCAGCGCGCCGCTGCCGGCCAGGTTGGTGAAGCCGGCGCCGGACTCGATCACGATGGCGTTGCCCGCGGTGGCCTGGGCCACGGCCCGGCCGGTGGACTCGATGGTGACGCCCGCGCTGCCGCGCAGCGACAGCGTGTCGGCGCTGACCTCGCCGTCGAGCGTCAGCGCGCCGGCACTGGCGCGCAGGCTGATGGGCCCGTCGGTCACGCTCCAGGCGCCGGGCTTCAGCGGGCCGCTGGCCTGCGTGATGGACAGGCTGCTGAAGCTGCCCGACACGGTGGCCGAGGGGCTGCGGCTGAAGCTGCCGTCGACGACGAGGCTGCCACCGCCGGACAGCGTTCCGCCGGACAGCGCGAGCCCGGCCATCGACGAGGTCGGGCCCAGCTGAAGCAGGCCCGATCCCGCGACCTCGACCTGCCCGCCGCCGGTCAGTGCCCCCCCGAGCAGCACCGAGCCGGTACCGCTGACGCGCAGCGTGCCGCCCAGCGTGGTGGCGCCGCTGATAAGCAGCGAACCGCCGGACACGTTGAGCGAGTTGGCCGAGTTCAGCGTCAGCGTGGTGATGCTGTTGGTGCCGCCGGCATGCGAAACGGCGAAGCCGGAGCTGATGAGCGCCTCGTCCAGCACGCCGGGTACCGTGCCGCCCCAGTTGACGCCGTTGTTCCAGTTGAGGTCGCCCGCGGCATTGGTGAACACCTTGGTCGTGCCGGAGCTGGAGAAGATGGCCCGTGCGCTCTCTCCGGAGGCCAGGCGGTAGCCGATGGTGGCCCCTTGGGGGATGTCGAGCGATGAGAACAGGCCGCTGCTCGTGCCGCCATGGCGGATGAACGGGATGGCGTCGCCGTCGGCCGGCTGGTACGCGCCGAAGAGCACGGCCCTGAGCGTGCCGCCCAGCACGACGTTGCCGCTGACCTGGATCAGGTCGGAGTCGATGCCGACGTTGGTGCCGCCGAACTCGATCTCCAGCGTGCCGCCAGTGAGGTCCAGGTTGCCGTTGACGAAGGTAGTGCCCGGGCTCGCGCCCGGCCGCAGGGTGCCGGCATTGGTCAGCGTGCCGGTGCCGCCCGCACCCAGGCGCAGCGTGCCGGTGCCCTGGATGACGCCACCGGGCGCGTTGACGAAGCTGCCGCTGCTCTGCAGCACGGCCCCGCTGGAGGTGCTGATGACGCCGCTCTGCGTGAGGGCGCCGGCCAGGGCCAGCGTGCCGCCGCCGACGGCCAGCGTGCCGGTGTTGACCACCGAGCCGAGGTCGATCGTCTGCGTCGACGGGCCCGACTTCGTGAGCGTGCCGGCGTTGGTCAGGGTGCTGGTGGTGGACTGCGTGATCGGCGTCGGGTTGCTGCCGCTCAGCACGATGCTCGCGCCGGCTGCGTTGACCAGGCTGCCGGCCGTGCCGCCGCTGCCCAGCAGCAGGATGTCGTCGCCCGGCAGGCTGAGCGTGCCGGCGTTCACCCAGCGGCGCGTGCCGACCACGCTGAGGGTGCCGGCGCCCTGGATGTCCAGGGTGGTCGTGCCCTCGGTCCTCAGCGTGCCGCTGCCGCCCAGCGTCGATGCGCCCGTTCCCGAGACCGACAGGTTGCCGGTGACGACGACCTCGCCGGTGCCGCCCACCGTGGACGAAGCGAGATTCAGCGCGCTCACGGTGGAGGACGGGGCGCTGAGGTTCAGCGTGCTCGACACCAGCGTCGCGCCCGAGGCCATGCTGACCCCAAGGCCCGCATTCACGTTCAGCGTGGTGCTGGTCAGGTTCAGCACCGGCAGCGTGACGTCGGTGCCGGCGCCGAGCTGCAGCCCGCCACCGCCCAGCGTCAGTGCATTCAGCGTGAGCGAGCCGAGCGTGGCCACCGTGCTGTTGCCGCCGCTGACGGCCAGCTCAGGCAGCGTCAGCGCGCCCAGGCCGTTGACGGCCAGCGTGCCGCTGGTCACCGACAGCGCCGGCAGCGTGGCGGCGGCCGCCACGTCCGACAGCGTCAGATTGCCGCCCGACACGCGCAGGCGCCCTGCCCCGCCGGGCACCGCGGCGCCCACCAGGGTGCGCGCGCCGGACACGAGCGCCAGCGTCGCGCCGCTGGCGATGCTGGTAGCGCCGGTGTGGATGCCGCCGCG
>JBILSW010000201.1:0-5668 GCA_044371895.1 Rubrivivax sp. | reverse complement strand
GATCTTCGCGGAGCCGCGCTTTGCCACCGCCATCCTCGACGAGCGCGACCTGGCGGGCCTGGCCGATGCCAACGACGAACTCGACCGCGTCGTCGCCCGGCTGCTGGAGCGCCGGCCCGACATCAAGACCCTGTTCCTGGTTGGCAGCTGCCCCAGCGAGGTCATCAAGCTCGACCTGCACCGTGCCGCCGAGCGCCTGAGCGCGCAGTTCCTGCCGCGGGTGCGCGTGCTCAACTACAGCGGCAGCGGCATCGAGACGACCTTCACGCAAGGAGAGGACGCCTGCCTGGCGTCACTGGTGCCGGTGATGGCGGCCACGGCTGAGCCGCAGCTGCTGGTGGTGGGCGCGCTGCCCGACATCGTCGAGGACCAACTCGCGCGGCTGCTGGGCCAGCTGGGCCTGCCGGCGCGCATCGGCTTCCTGCCTGCGCGGCGCAGCGACGCGCTGCCCGCCGTAGGCCCCGGCACGCGCTTCCTGCTGGCACAGCCCTTCCTGGGCGACACGGCGCGCGCACTGGAATCACGCGGCGCCCAGCGCGTGGGTGCGCCCTTCCCCATCGGCGTCGAGGGCACGACCGGCTGGCTGCTGGCGGCAGCCGACGCCTTCGGGGTGGACGCCGCGGTGGTCGAGCGCGTGACGGCCAGCGCCCGCGAGCGTGCGGCCGTGGCGCTGGCGCGGCTGCGCGAGTCGTTGGGCGGGCAGCGCCTGTTCTTCTTCCCCGACTCGCAGCTCGAGATCCCGATCGCGCGCTTCCTGTCGCGCGAGCTCGGCGCCGAGCTGCTGGAGGTCGGCACGCCGTTCCTGCACCGCGAGCTGATGGCCGAGGAGCTGGCGCTGCTGCCCGCGGGTACGCGGCTGTCCGAGGGCCAGCACGTCGAGCAGCAGCTCGACCGCTGCCGCGCCGACCGCCCCGACATCACCGTCTGCGGCCTGGGCCTGGCCAACCCGCTGGAGGCCGAGGGCCTGACCACCAAGTGGGCCATCGAGCTGGTCTTCACACCGATCCACGGCTACGAGCAGGCGGCCGACCTGGCCGAGCTCTTTGCCCGCCCGCTGCGCCGGCGGGCGCTGCTGGCGCCGTCCAACCCCACGCGCGCGGCGGCCTGAACCCATGCAACTGACGCTCTGGACCTACGAAGGCCCGCCCCACGTGGGCGCCATGCGCGTGGCCACGGCCCTGACCGACGTGCACTACGTGCTGCACGCGCCGCAGGGCGACACCTACGCCGACCTGCTGTTCACGATGATCGAGCGACGCGACCGCCGCCCGCCCGTCACCTACACCACCTTCCAGGCGCGCGACCTTGGCGGCGACACCGCCGAACTGTTCAAGACCGCCACGCGCGAAGCCTTCGAACGCTTCCGACCCAAGGCCCTTCTGGTGGGCGCCAGCTGCACGGCCGAACTGATCCAGGACGACCCTGGTGGGCTTGCCCAGGGCCTGAAGCTGCCCATCCCCGTGGTGCCGCTGGAGCTGCCCGCCTATCAGCGCAAGGAGAACTGGGGCGCCTCCGAGACCCTGTACCAGCTGGTGCGCGCACTGGCCCCGCGCCGCGAGGCCGTGCCGCGCCGGCCGCAGCGCGAGCGCAAGTGCTGCAACCTGCTCGGCGCCACGGCGCTGGGCTTCCGCCACCGCGACGACGTGACCGAGGTGACCAGGCTGCTCGGCCAGATCGGTGTCGACGTGCACGTTGTGGCGCCGCTGGACGCCTCCGCCGCCGACATCGCCCGTCTGCACGAGGCCGACTTCAACGTCGTGCTCTACCCCGAGATCGCGGCGCAGGCCGCCAGCTACCTGCAGCGTGCATTCGGCCAGCCCTTCACCAAGACCGTGCCGATCGGCGTGGGCGCCACGCGGCGCTTCATCGCCGAGGTGGCGCAGCTCGCCGGCGTCGACGCCACCGCGCTGCTCGAGCGCAGCAGCTCGCGCGCCAGCTGGTATTCGCGCTCGGTGGACAGCACCTACCTCACCGGCAAGCGCGTATTCGTGTTCGGCGACGCCACGCACGCCATCGCTGCTGCGCGCGTGGCGTCCGAGGAACTGGGCTTCCAGGTGGTGGGCCTGGGCACCTACAGCCGCGAGTTCGCGCGCGACGTGCGCGAGGCCGCGGCGAAGTACGGCGTCGAGCCGCTCGTCAGCGACGACTATCTCGAGGTCGAGCAGAAGATCGCCGAGGCGCAGCCCGAGCTGGTGCTGGGCACGCAGATGGAGCGCCATATCGCCAAGCGGCTGAAGCTGCCCTGCGCGGTGATCAGCGCGCCGGTGCACGTGCAGGACTTCCCGGCGCGCTACTCGCCGCAGATGGGCTTCGAGGGCGCCGCGGTGTTGTTCGACACCTGGGTTCACCCGCTGATGATGGGCCTTGAGGAGCACCTGCTCACCATGTTCCGCGAGGACTTCGAGTTCCACGAGGGCGCCGCAGCCTCGCACCTGTCGCACGCCGGCGCGCCGCGCGAGGGCGTGCCGGTGGCCAGCCGGGCGCCGGTGGTCGAGCCTGCGCCCTCGCCCGCCGCTAACGAGCCCGCGCCAGCGGAAGCCGGTGTGCCCGTGGCAGCGCAGCCTGGTGCCACCTGGGCCCCCGACGCGCAGAAGGAACTGCAGAAGGTGCCTTTCTTCGTGCGGGGCAAGGCGCGCCGCAACACCGAGCGCTTCGCGGTCGAGCGGGGCCTGGCCCTCATCACCGTCGAGACGCTGTACGACGCCAAGGCCCACTTCGGGCGCTGAACAACCGCGAGCCGCATGAAGCCTGTCCCCACCGCCCCGCTGCGCTTCGTCCTGGTGACGATGGACCCGCACCTTCAGGGCGCGGCCGAGCGCGCGCGCGGCACCCTGCAGCGGCAGCTGCCGGGCCTGCGATTCACCATGCACGCCGCGTCGGAATGGGCCAGCGACGCGCCCTCGCTGCAGCGCTGCAAGGACGACATCGCCGCGGCCGACATCGTCGTCGTGACCATGCTCTTCATGGAAGAGCACTTCAAGCCCATCCTCGACGACCTGGCGGCGCGCCGCGAGCACTGCGATGCGATGGTCTGCGCGATGAGCGCCGGCGAGGTGTCGCGTCTCACCCGCATGGGCCGCTTCGACATGGCAAAGCCGGCCAGCGGTGTGCTGGCGCTGCTGAAGAAGCTGCGCGGCAAGAGCGGGGCCGAGGCCGCCAAGGACGGCAAGGCCCCCAGCGCCAGCAGCGGCGAGCGGCAGATGAAGATGCTGCGCCGGCTGCCGCAACTGCTGAAGTTCATCCCCGGCACGGCGCAGGACGTGCGCGCCTATTTCCTGACGCTGCAGTACTGGCTCGGTGGGTCGCAGGACAACGTGGTCAACATGGTCCGCTTCCTGGTGGACCGCTACGCCGGCATGGGCGGCAGCGACGGCGCGCGCGCCGCGCTGCGCGGCAGGACGGCCGCCGACGGGCCGGTGGAGTACCCCGAGGTCGGCGTCTACCACCCCCGCCTGCCCGGCCGCCTGGCGGCCGAGATCGGCGCCCTGCCGCAGCTCGTGCCGGCCGAGCGCGCGCGCGGCCGCGTAGGTCTGCTGCTGCTGCGCAGCTACCTGCTGGCCGGCAACGCGCGCCACTACGACGGCGTGATTGCCGCACTCGAGGTGCAGGGCCTGCAGGTAGTGCCGGCCTTCGCGTCGGGCCTGGACTCCCGCCCAGCGATCGAGCGCTTCTTCATGGCCGACGGCCGCGCCACGGTGGACGCGGTGCTCTCGCTCACGGGCTTCTCGCTGGTGGGCGGGCCGGCCTACAACGACTCGCGCGCCGCCGAGGCCATCCTCGCGGAGCTCGACGTGCCCTACGTGGCCGCGCACTCGGTGGAGTTCCAGAGCCTGCCGGAGTGGGGCGGCTCGGCGCGCGGCCTGCTGCCGGTGGAGACCACCATCATGGTCGCCATCCCCGAGCTCGACGGCGCCACCGGCCCCGGCGTCTACGGCGGCCGCGGCGGCCCCGCTGGCAGCACCTGCAAGGGCTGCGAGAAAGCCTGCCACTTCGAGCAGGCCGACACCGACATGCAGACCTGCAGCGAGCGCACGGCGATGCTGGCCGCTCGCGTGGCCCGGCTGGTGGCGCTGCGCCGCAAGGCCCGCGCCGAGCGACGCGTGGCGATGGTGGTGTTCAACTTCCCGCCCAACGCCGGCAACCTGGGCACGGCGGCGCACCTGTCGGTGTTCGAGAGCGCCTTCGAGACGCTCAAGGGCCTGCAGCGCGAAGGCTACACGGTCGAGCTGCCCGAAAACGCCGACGCCCTGCGCCGCCGCCTGCTGCAGGGCAACCGCGAGCGCTTCGGCGCCGACGCCAACGTGCTGGCGCAGATCCCCGCGGCCGACCATGTCCGGCGCGAGCCCTGGCTCAAGGACATCGAGGCCGCCTGGGGCCCGGCGCCGGGCCGGCAGCTCAGCGACGGCCGCTCGATCTTCGTGCTCGGCGTGGAACTGGGCAACGTGGTGCTGGCCGTGCAGCCCGGCATGGGCTACGAAGGCGACCCGATGCGGCTGCTGTTCGAGCGCGGCTTCGCGCCGACACACGCCTTCAGCGCCTTCTACCGCTGGCTGCGCGAGGACTTCCGGGCCGACGCGGTGCTGCACTTCGGCACCCACGGCTCGCTGGAGTTCATGCCCGGCAAGCAGAGCGGCATGACCGCCAGCTGCTGGCCCGACCGGCTGATCCGCGACCTGCCCAACTTCTACCTGTATGCCAGCAACAACCCCAGCGAGGGCGCCATCGCCAAGCGCCGCGCCGCGGCCACGCTGGTGAGCTACCTGACGCCGCCGGTCTCCGAGGCCGGTCTGTACCGCGGCCTGCTCGACCTGAAGGGATCGCTGCAGAGCTGGCGCGGCCGCGACGCCGGCAGCGGGCAGCAGGCGCTGGCCACGCTCATCCAGTCGCAGGCCGCGGAGCTCGATCTCGCCGCCGCCGAGCCGGCCTGGACGCCGGCCGAGGCCGAGCAGCACGTGCAGCGCCTCACCGGCCAGGTGCTGGAGCTGGAATACACCCTCATCCCGCACGGCCTGCACGTCGTGGGCAAGCCGCCCACCGCCGCCGAACGCGCGAGCCTGTTGTGGGCGCGCGTGGAGGCCGACAACCCCGCCGGCCTGAGCCGCGAGTGCGTGGAGGCCATCACCCGCGGCCGCAGCCCCGAACAGGCCCTGGCCGACGCCGGCCGCCCGGCCAACGGCGATGCCGTGGCCGCGCTGGCCGAGGTGGCGCGCCACGACCGGCTGATGGCCGAGGACCACGAGATCCCCGGCATCGTGCGCGCGCTTGACGGCCGCTTCGTGCCGCCGGCGCCGGGCGGCGACGTCATGCGCAACCCCGAGGTGCTGCCCACCGGCCGCAACCTGCACGGCTTCGACCCCTTCCGCATCCCCAGCACCTGGGCCGTGCGCGACGCCACGCGGCAGGCCGACAAGCTGCTGGAGCGACACGCCGCCGACGGCCACGGCCTGCCCGAGACGGTGGCCCTGGTGCTATGGGGCACTGACAACCTCAAGAGCGAGGGCGCGCCGCTGGCGCAGGCCCTGGCCCTGATGGGCGCAGCGCCGCGCTTCGACGGCTACGGCCGCCTCGCCGGGGCCACTCTGATCCCGCTGGAGCAGCTCGGCCGCCCGCGGGTGGACGTGGTGATGACGCTGTCGGGCATCTTCCGCGACCTGCTGCCGCTGCAGAT
>JBILSW010000200.1:0-5679 GCA_044371895.1 Rubrivivax sp. | reverse complement strand
CGTCGCGCTCGTAGCTCTTGCGCAGGTCGGCGATGGGGATGCTCATGCGAGCCAGTATAGGAAGCGGGCCATGGGTGCATCCCTTACGGAGAACGACTTAAGGGGAGTTCCCACTTCAAGGCGCAGGCCGGCGTCGCCATCCTGTGCCCCAAGGAGGACGTCGGCACCGTGTGCAACAGGGGCACGGTCGTCGTCGCCACAACACGCATGAACGCCCGCCCGACCCTCATCGTGCCCGCCGCGGGCCGCGGCAGCCGTTTCAGCGGCGCCGGCGGCCTGGGGCACAAGCTCGCGCAGCCGCTCGACGGCAGCAGCGTGCTCGAGTGCACGCTGCGCGCGGTGCTGTCCTCGCAGCTGCCCTGTCTGGTGGTGACGACCGCCGAGCTGGCCCCCCTGGCCTGGCGGCAGCTGCCGCGCCGCGACGTGCTGGTGCTGAGCGCCGGCGAGGCCGTGCGCGGCATGGGCTACAGCATCGCTGCCGGCGTGGCCGAGCGGTCGGCCTCGCCCGGCTGGCTGGTGCTGCCGGCCGACATGCCGCGCGTGCAGCCTGCATCGCTGCAGGCCGTGGCGGCGGCTTTGTCGCAGCAGATCGTCGTGTGGGCGCAGCACCGCGGGCGTCGCGGTCACCCGGTGGGTTTCGCGGCCGAGCTGTACTCGGAACTGGTGCAGCTCGACGGCCACGACGGCGCGCGCCGCATCGTGGCGCGCTACCCCGGGGTGGCGGTGGAACTGCCCGATCCCGGCGTGCTGCAGGACGTGGACACGCCCGACGACCTCGACGCGCTCGCCGCCGCCGCCTTGCCCAGGCAGGTGGCGGGCTCCTAGACCAGGCCCTCGCGCCGCGCCAGCGCCATCAGGCGCTCGATCTCGCGGTCGTGCACGCCCCGTGCGCGCAGCGCCACGGCGGTCTCGGCCAGGTATTCCAGCGTCGTGCCATAGCGTCCACGCGCGTGGCGCAGGATGTGGCAGACCGCGTCGTCGCCCAGGCGCGGCAGGCAGGCCTCGCTGCGGCGGCTGAGCGTGAAGGCCAACGCCGTGACCTCGCCGTGCGGCGTGCGGCAGGCCAGCAGGCGCGGGTCGTACACGCCGGTGGGCATCTCGCGGGCCCAGAGGCGCTCCAACTCGGCTTCGGCCTGCTCGGGCCTGAGCCGGTAGACCACGCCGCGGCAGGCCCCACCCGGCAGCAGCGCGAACACCAGCCCCGGCTGCTGCGGCGTGCCGCGGTTCACCCGCGAGCGCATGCGCAGCGCGCGGTGCCAGCCGTGCACCAGGGCAGGGCGGTGCTCGGCGGCGTCGAACTCGGGCCGCCAGATCAGCGAGGCGTAGCCGAAGATCCACCACTGCGCGTGGCCGCGCCATTGCCGGCGCAGCGCCGCCAGCGCGAGGGCGGGGTCGCGGACGGTCAGCGACGAGAGCTCGGGGTTCGGCGACAAGATCGGGGTCTGGTGGGGGCGTCCGTGCGGCAACGCAAGAGCCGCGCCGGGCGTTGACCTCCCGGCAGTGTCCGGCATTGACGCTGTAACCGGGTTTCTTCAGAATCGTGGCCATGGTTACAAGCCCGCCCCCGCTGTCGCCCGCCGTCGAGCACGTCACCGCGCGCATCCGCGAACGCAGCGCGCCCCTGCGCCGCGCCTACCTGGCGCGGATCGACCGCCTGGCTGCGCGCCGGCCCGGCTGCGCGTGGTGGCCGCCAAGGGCCCGCACCTGGCGGTGGTGACGGCCTACAACGACATGCTCTCGGCCCACCAGCCCTACGAGCGCTTCCCCGACGTCATCCGCGACGAGGCGCGGCGCCTCGGCGCCACCGTGCAGGTGGCCGGCGGCGTGCCGGCCATGTGCGACGGCGTCACGCAGGGCCTGCCCGGCATGGAGCTGAGCCTGTTCAGCCGCGACACCATCGCGATGGGCACCGCCGTGGCGCTGACGCACGACGTGTTCGACGCCGCGCTGCTGCTGGGCGTGTGCGACAAGATCGTGCCTGGGCTGCTGATCGGCGCGCTGCACTTCGGGCACCTGCCCTGCGTGTTCGTGCCCGCGGGGCCGATGAGCAGCGGGCTGTCCAACAGCGACAAAGCCAAGGTGCGCGAGCAGGCGGCCCAGGGCCTGGTGGGCCGCGAGCAGCTGCTCGCCGCCGAGAGCGCCGCCTATCACGGCCCCGGCACCTGCACTTTCTATGGCACGGCCAACAGCAACCAGATGCTGCTCGAGGCCATGGGCCTGCACGTGCCCGGCGCCGCCTTCGTGCACCCGCACGACGGCCTCCGCGAGGCGCTCACGCGCGAGGCAGTGCGCACCGCGGTGGGCATCGTTCGCGACGGGCCCCGCTTCGCGCCCATCGGCCGCCTGGTGGACGAGCGCGCCATCGTCAACGCCCTGGTCGCGCTGCTGGCCACCGGCGGCAGCACCAACCACCTCATCCACTGGGTGGCGGTGGCGCGCGCCGCCGGCATCGTGATCGACTGGACCGACTTCGCCGAGCTGTCGGCGGCCACGCCGCTGCTGGCGCGCGTCTACCCCAACGGCACCGCCGACGTGAACCAGTTCCAGGCCGCGGGCGGGCCGGGCTTCGTGATCCGCGAGCTGCTGGCCAGCGGCCGCATGCACGCCGACGCCGCCACGGTGGCGGCCGGCGGCATGGCCGCGTACGGCACGCTGCCGTCGCTGCACGAGGCCGCGCCACAGGGCCTGCGCTGGCAGCCGGTGCCGGCTGACAGCGGCGACAGCAGCGTCGTGCGACCGGCGGCCAAGCCGTTCTCGCCCAGCGGCGGGCTCAGGCTGCTGCAGGGCAACCTCGGTCGCAGCGTCATCAAGGTCTCGGCCGTGCCCGACGACCGCCTCGTCGTCGAGGCGCCGGCGCGTGTGTTCGACGGCCAGGAGGCGATGCTGGCCGCCTTCGCCGCTGGCGAGCTGGAGCGCGACATGGTGGTGGTGGTGCGCTTCCAGGGCCCGCGGGCCAACGGCATGCCCGAGCTGCACAAGCTGACGCCGCCGCTGGGCGTGCTGCAGGGCAAGGGCTTGCGCGTCGCGCTGGTCACTGACGGCCGCATGAGCGGCGCCAGCGGCAAGGTGCCGGCGGCCATTCACGTCAGCCCCGAGGCCGTGGCCGGCGGCCCGTTGGGCCTGGTGCGCGACGGCGACCTGATCCGCCTGGACGCCATGGCCGGCACGCTGCAGGCCCTGGTGCCAGCCGACGAGTGGGCGGCGCGCACGCCGGCCCGGCCCTCGCCGGAGTGGCTGGAGACGCACGCGCACGACCTGGGCCGCGATCTCTTCGCCGGCATGCGCCGCAACGTGCTGACGGCGGAAGAAGGCGCCGTCACCTGGTTGTGAACCCGACGGACAGGAAGGACCGCCCCGTGCTCGACACCCGCAGCCTGGCCAGCCACGGCCCCGTGATCCCCGTGATCGTCGTGCAGCGCCTGGAGCAGGCCGTGCCGCTGGCCCGCGCGCTGGTCGAGGGCGGCGTGAGAGTGCTCGAGGTGACGCTGCGCACCCCGGTGGCGCTGGCCGCCATCGAGGCCATCGCGCGCGCCGTGCCCGAGGCTGTGGTGGGCGCCGGCACGCTGCGGCTGCCGGCCGACGCGCAGGCCGCGCGCGACGCGGGCAGCACCTTCGCCGTGAGCCCGGGCTACACCGCCGCGCTGGGCGCTGCCTGCCGCGAGGCCGGCCTGCCGCTGCTGCCCGGCGTGGCCACCGGCAGCGAGGTGATGGCGGCCATGGCCGACGGCCTGCGCTTCCTGAAGTTCTTCCCGGCGGTGCAGGCCGGCGGCATCCCGATGCTCAAGGCGCTGGCCGGGCCGTTCCCCGACATCGCGTTCTGCCCCACGGGCGGCATCACGCCCGAGACGGCGCCGCAGTTCCTGGCGCTGCCCAACGTCGCGGTCTGCGGCGGCTCTTGGTTGACGCCGGCCGATGCGGTGGAGCAGGGCGACTGGCCCCGCATCACGCGGCTGGCCCGCGAGGCGCAGGCCCTGCGCGCAAGCTGAGGCGCGGGGCGCGCTTCAGGCCCTGGGGCCCGTGCCCTCGGCCACCAGCTGCGCCAGCGCGTCCTGCCTGGCATCGGCCGCCAGGCCGGTGGCCACGCCGGCGCGATCGGCCTCGTCGCGGTTCTGGCTGACTTTCCACTTGCCGACCAGCGCATCGACCCGGATGCGGATGCCCACGATCGCGCGCAGCATCTGCTGCACGTAGTCGTCGGGCGCATCGTGCACGGCCCAGGGCTGCGCGCGCGGGGCCTCGTGGGTGTCGGTGAGCAGCCCCACCAGATCGCGCAGCCAGGGCGCGTCGTCCACGGCGTGCAGCGTGCCGCGGGCCTGCACCACGGTGTAGTTCCAGGTTGGCACCACCTTGCCGTGGCGCGGCTTGCTGGCGTACCAGCTCGGCGTCACGTAGGCCTGCGGGCCCTGGAACATCACCAGCACCGGCTGCCCGTCGGCGTGACGCCAAAGCGGGTTGGCGCGCGCCACGTGGCCGCGCAACTCGGTGCGGCCTTCGGCCGTGGCGTGGCGGTGCAGCGGCACCAGGTCGGCCACCACGCCGTCGGGGCCGGGCGTCACCAGCGTGGCCAGCGGGTGCTCGGCCATCAGCGCGTGCAGCGCCCCGCTGTCGCGCTGCTCGAAGTGGGCGGGCAGGTACATCTCTGTCGACTCCTTCGGCGGTCAGGCGGCGGCGCGGCGCTCGATCAACTCGATCTTGTAGCCGTCGGGATCGGTGATGAAGGCAATCACGGTGCTGCCGCCCTTGACGGGCCCGGCCTCGCGCGTGACGGCTCCGCCCAGCGCCACCGCCCTGTCGCGCACGGCGGCGCAGGTGGCCGCGGCGTCGTCCACGCCGATGGCGATGTGGCCGTAGGCCGTGCCGAGCTCGTAGCGTGCGACCCCGTAGTTGTAGGTGAGCTCGATCTCGGCGTGCTCGGGGTTGCTGCCGTAGCCCAGGAAGGCCAGGTCGTACTGCTGATCGGGCCGCCGCGTCGTGCGCAGCAGCGTCATGCCGAGCACCTGGGTGTAGAAGTCGACGGAACGTTGCAGGTCGCCGACCCGCAGCATGGTGTGGAGGATGCGCATGGCCACGCATTATCCCGGCAGCCCCAGCATCACCGAGGCGATCTGCGTCTTGTCGCCCATCCCGCCGAGGGCGACGACGCCCGGGCTGACGGCGCAGGCTTCCAGGTTCAGACCGGCACGGTGTAGTTCAGCGCCATGCGGCCGCCATCGACGACGACGATCTCGCCGGTCATGTAGCTGGCGGCGTCCGACAGCAGGAAGGCGCACACGTCGGCGATCTCCGAGGGCTCGCCCAGGCGCTTCATCGGCGTGCGGCTGAGGATGCGCAGTCGCGCCTCGTCGCTGGTGAGCACGGCGCTGCGGGCCAGTTCGGTGGCGATGGTGCCCGGCGCCACGGCGTTGACGCGCACGCCCTGGTCCGCGAGCGACAGCGCCATCACGCGCGTGAGCTGGTTGATGGCGCCCTTGCTGGCGTTGTAGCTGGCGATGCTGGGGATGGCCAGCGTGCCGTTGACGCTGCTCATGTTGACGATGGCGCCGCGGCCCTGAACCTGGGGAACGCCGCTGCGCCCCACCATGTGCCGCGCCACGGCCTGGCCTACGAGGAAACTGCCCTTGAGGTTGACGGCGATCACGGCGTCCCAGTCGGCCTCGGCGATGTCGAGGAAGGGCGCGG
>JBILSW010000123.1:0-7357 GCA_044371895.1 Rubrivivax sp. | reverse complement strand
CACGGTGAAGCCGCGCACGCGCAGCACGTTGTGCAGCGTCAGGCCGTACTTCAGGCAGTGCACGCCGCCGGAGTTCTCGGCGACGTTGCCGCCGATGGTGCAGGCGATCTGGCTGCTGGGGTCGGGGGCGTAATACAGGCCGTGCCGCGCGACCGCCTCGCTGATGGCCAGGTTGCGCACGCCGCACTGCACGGTGGCCGTGCGTGCGTGCACGTCGACCTGCACGATGCGGTTGAACTTGGCCAGCGACAGCGTCAGGCCCAGCGGGTGCGGCATCGCGCCGCCCGACAGCCCGGTGCCGGCGCCGCGCGCCACCACCGGCACGCCCAGGCGGTGGCAGGCCGCCAGCACGGCGGCCACCTGGGCCTCGGTCTCGGGCAGCGCCACGGCCAGCGGCAGCTGGCGGTAGGCGGTCAGGCCGTCGCACTCGTAGGGTACGGTGTCCTCGCGCTGCCACAGCAGGGCATGTGCCGGCAGCAGCGGGGCCAGGGCCTCCACCAGGCGCAGCTGGCGGGCGCGGCGTTCGGCGGCATCGGGCGGGGCGCCCGGTTCGGTCGTGGGCAGAGGCGCGTTCATGCGGAGACTGTAGCGCCGGGCCCGCCGCCGACTCAGCCGTGCCCGGTGAAGACTGTCAGCACCCCGGTGTAGCCGTAGACGTGGTGGCGCGCCACCTCGCCGGCCGCGAAGAAGCCGACCAGCGGCACCTCGGGCCCGCCGCCCGACAGCGCGTGCTGCACGAGTTGCAGCTCGGCCGAGGGGCCGCCGAAGTGCGGCCCGCCGCGCCCCGAACAGGAGACGTAGATGGCCCCGGCGATGCTGCGCGGCCCGCCCGGTGCGGTCTCGTCGGCGGCCACGGGGGTGTCGGGGCCCTCCCCCGCGGCCAGGACCGGCGACGGCGCCGACTCCAGCTCGTCGCGGATCTCGGCGCAGATGCGGATCAGGTCGCGCCGCGCCGCCTGCACGTCGCGGTGGCAGAAGCCCAGCGACATGCCCGGCTCCACCAGGTCGGCCACGGCCACGGCCTCGCGGGCGGGGTCCAGGCCCACGAGGTGGCGCACGCGCGTGTCGGCGCCGAACTGCCCGCCGCGGCCCAGCATCTGCGCGTCGGCGTCGGCCAGCGCCACCAGCGTGGCGCGCAGCCGGGCCAGCGCGGTGCGCGGCTCCGACAGATCGGCCAGTCCGATGTCGCGCAGCAGGCAGGGCAGGGCCGGCTCGCCGTCGAGCGAGAGCACGAGGTTGCGCTCGGCGGCCGTGACGCGCCGCACCGGCCCCAGCGGCTGTGAGCCCTGCGTCACGCGCGAGACCAGCGCCACCTCGCGCGCGTAAGCCACGCCCGAGAGGCCGCCGCGCCAGGCGCCGTCGGCCACGTGCACGGCGCCGCTGCGGCTGGAAGCCAGGCCGCCGAACAGGTAGCCCGAGCTGACGCGGTCGCTCATCTCGCCGATCAGCTCGGCCAGGTCGGGCGTGGCCGGGTCGGCATGCACGAGGGCGCTGAAGGGCTCGATGCGGTGCAGCTTCTTGGCGCCCGAGAAGACCTCGAAGCGCCCGGCCGGCAGCGCCGCAAGCATCAGCACCAGGGCCGGTTCGTCGATGTACTCCACGCCCATGGCCGCCACGCCCACGCCGACGCTGCCCACCCAGGCTACGCCGGGCCAGCGCAGGCGCAGCTCGGCCACGAGGGCGTCGGCCTCGCCAGCGAAGTGGTCGGTGAAGTAGACGAAGCCCAGCGACAGCGGCCCCCGCGCGCTGGCCTCGTGCTCGGCGCGCCGGGCCTCCACCTGCGCGGCGGCCAGGGCCAGCGCGCCGCGCCAGTCGGGGTGCGTGGCGTGGCCGACGAGGAAGGCGTCCATGCGGCGGCGTGGTCGTTCAGGGGCGGCGCGGCGGCGCTCGGCGCAAAGGCTTGGCCGCGGCACCGGCGGCCTTGGCCGGCAACGAGGCGGCGGGCCGCAGCGGGCTGCCGGCGGCGTCAGCCGACTGCTTCACGACCGCGCCGGCCAGGCCCCTGGCGCCGTCCCGGGTGCCGTCCCTCAGCGCCTGCGAGGCGAGTTCGGTGAACTGCTGCGTGAGCGCACCCCACCACTGCATCGGGTCGACCGCGGGCGCGGCCGGCGCCGCCGCGGGCCCGGCGCGCGGCGGCGCCTTGCGGCGTGGCCGGGCCGGGGCCTCGGGTTCAGGCTCGGGCTCGGGTGCCGGCGCCGGCGCAGCGAACGGCTTGATCGTCAGCGACTCCTTCAGCTCGGCCAGCGGCAGGTTCATTCCCTTGAGAGTGGCCAGCGTCATGCGCTGCACCTCCAGCGCCTGGATGGTGGCGGCCAGCAGCCGGGCGTTCTGCTCGAGCCAGAACTGCACGGTCTTGAGCTCCTGGATGCGCTTGTCCAGCTCGCCCGGGTCCAGCGTGGGCGCGATCCACTGGCCGACATTGGGCAGGCCGGCCCCGGCGTTCTTGAGCAGGCCTTGCAGGAAGTCGAAACCCGGCACGTGGCGGGTGAAGTCGGCCGCTGAGCTCATGGGCAGGGTCCCTTTCGGCGCTGGCGCGGCGCTGGGTGAGCCGCGTGGCCCATTGTGCGCCAGCACCGCGCGTCAGAAGCTGACGCGCTCGACCTTGAACCCCTGCTGCTCCAGCAGCCGCGGCAGCGACTTCGGACCCACCATGTGCAGCGCCCCCACGGCTGCGAAGACGCGTCGGCCCGCGCGGTGCTGGGCCGCGATGCCCTCGGCCAGCGCGGCGTTGCGGGCGTCGGTCAGGCGCGCCATGAGCGCGCGGTCGGCCTCGTTCATGTCGCACTCGCACCAGGCGGCGGGGTCCTGCAGCGTCGCCAGGTCGCCTCCCTCCCAGGCCGTGGCCAGCCGGCCCATCACGCGGCGGGCGCTCTGGCTCTCGAGCTGCGCCAGTGCCTGTTCGAAGAGCAGGCGGGCCTCGGTCTCGTCGACCGGTACCAGGCTGCGCACCTGCAGCTCGGGGGTTTCCAGGGCCACCAGGCGGCGGCCGGTGCTGCGGGCCTGCGTGGCCAACACCATCTCGGCCGAGAACGAGGGGTCCATGCCGAGCCAGCGCGCCTCCATCACCGTCAGCGTGGTCACCTGCAGCAGCGGGTGCAGCGTGGCCATGGCCTCGGGGGCCATGCAGGCGCGGCGGTAGGCCTGGTCGAGCCGATCGCGGAGCGCCGCCGGGAACCGCGGCGGGTGCGCCACGGCAGCCAGGGCCGCGGCGAGCGCGGGGTCCAGCGGGTCGATCTCGAGCGCGACGACATCGCTGTCGCGCAGTGCCGCGGCGGTGCGCGGGCCCAGCTTCCGCCAATGCGGCCGGCCCACGTGCAGCGTGCCGTACAGGTGCAACGCGCGGCCGTCGCGCGTGGCGCGCCACAGCAGTCCGCGGTCGCGCGCGGGGGCGGATTGCTCGGCGGCGCTGGCTTGCGGCAGCGCCGGCGGGCAGGTTGCCGGCGCAGGCAGCGGCGCGGGCTGGGCACCTGCTGCTGCCGCCAGCGCCAGCACCAGGCAGGCCAGCCAGGCGCGCCTCATCAGCGCACTCCGCCCAATTCGATGCGCAGCACGTTGCGCTGCTGCTGCAGCGGCAGGCGGCCGAGGACGTCCATGCCCAGCAGCGGCGCGTGCAGCTGTGGCAGCGCGGTGATGCGCAGCCGCTCGGCACGCACGCCGCCGACCAGCTCGAGGTCGCCGACCACTACGCGGCCCTGCACCACGCCGCCAGCGGTGGCCGACTGCACCACGCCCACCGTGGCCAGCCCCAGTTCGTCGGCCAGTCGCGAGGGGATGGCCGTGCTGGTGGCGCCGGTATCGACCAGGAACTCCACCTCGCGGCCCGCGAGCCGGCCCACCCAGTGGTAGTGGCCGTCGGCGCTGCGGCGGATCTCGACGGCCTGGCCGTCGAACGAGAAGCGCATCTGGCGCTCGCGGGTCTGCCAGGTCTGTACGCCCAGGAACACCATCAGCCCCAGCAGCAGCCAGACGGTCGCGTGCTTCAACCAGCCGGGCAGCTCGTGCATGGTCGGGTCTTCAGGCGGCGGGCTCGCCGGCTTGCTCGGCAGCGTCGACGCTGATCGCAAGGAGGCCCAGCGGTGCGTCCGCCGCGGCGGTGTCCAGGCCGATGCCGAGGCGGTCGCCAGGGGCCAGGGCGAGCGTCGTCGCCGGGCCTACGGCGCCGCCGGCTTCGGCGTGGGCCACCGGCGCCAAGGCCTGCGACAGCAGCGTGCCGGCTGCCAGCGGGCGCCGCCGGGCCGCCGCGGCCAGCCAGCGGCCGAGGCTGCCGGCACGGCCGGTGTCCGCCCGCCAGGCCTCGCGGCCGGTGCGCTGCACGCGCAGCAGGCCGTCGATGCGGCCGCGGCGCCAGGCGTCGCCGAGTTCGTCGGGCGTCACGGCCACAGGCCCGAAGGCTGCCTGTGCGTGGGTATGCAGCCGCCAGGCCGTGGCCTCGTCGGCGCCCTGCGACACCTCGGCGCCGAGCAGCAGCAGCCGCACCGCCTCCAGCGCCGGCTCGGCGTCGGCGCCGCGGGGGATGTCGCCGGTGATCGCGGCCAGCAGGGGCTGCAGCACGAAGGGCGGCTCGGCCGGCTCGGCCACCAGCGGCAGGCGCGCGCCTGCCAGGGCGCCAGCAGCGGCGGCCTCCAGCGCATCGCCGGCCGTGCGCAGCCAGGCCACCGGGCGCGGCAGCGGCGCCAGGCAGCGCGCGGGGTCGAAGGGGAACGCGTGGCGCGCCTTGCCGCCGTTGAGCGTGGCCGAGAGGTCCTCGAGCTGCGGCGAGACGAAGTTCCAGTCGTCGAGCAGCTGCCGGATCGTGGTGGCGATGCCCACGGCGAAGTGGGCTTGCGTCAGGTCGCGCGAGACGACGGCCAGCTGACCGTCGCGCGAGCCGTCCATCAGGGTGGCGAGTTTCATGCGGGCTGGGCGAGGATGGCACTATTGTGGGGTGAGCACCCCCACCGGAATCCCCTCTCCCCAGCCTAGGGGCAGACCCGAGGCGCGCCGCTGGCCGCTGGCCGTCACCTTGCTGGCCGTGGTGGCCCTGGCGCACGGCTTGGCACTCGTGGGCCTGGTGGCGGCAGGCAGCGCCGCCAACCCGGCGCGCGCCGAGCAGTCGGCCCCGGAGCCCTCGCCGACGGTGTCGGTGCGCACGCTGCCGGTGGCGGCGTTGGCTGCGGCCGCCCCCGCGCCGAGCCCTGCCGACGTGGCCCAGCCGCGGCCCCGGCCCACGACGGGCGCCGCGACAGCCGCCCGTGGCGCCCCCCTGGAGGAGGCCGCCGAACCCGCGACGGCGACGCCTGAGCCCCTAGCCGCCCCGCTGCTGCCGGCCGAGCCGCCGGCCGAGCCACCCGTGGCCCGGCACGTCGCCGCCCCACCAGAAACCACGGCCTTGCTGCAGGTCGCCGCCGCCCCGGCAGCGGCTGCCGCACCGGTGGCACCCCAGGCCGGGACGCCGCTGCCTCGCTACCGCGCCCAGTTGCCGCCGCCCTTCGAGGTCCGCTTCGACATGCGCCGGGGCGCGTTCAGCGGCCAGGCGCAGTGGCGCTACGCCACCCAAGGCGGCCGCTACCGGCTGGAACTGCAGACCACGATATTGGGCCAGAACGCGAGCCACCTCCGAAGCGAAGGCGGCACCAGCGGCGCGGGGCTGGAGCCGCTGCGCTTCGTCGATGGCCGGCGCGGGCACGATCGCCGCGCCGTGAACTTCCAGCGCGACGCGCCCGGCGGCCCACGCATCAGCTTCAGCGGCCCCGGCCACGAGCTGCCTCTGCCCGAGGGTGTGCAGGACCGCCTGAGCTGGCTGCTCCAGCTGGCCGCCATCATCGACACCGACCCGGCGCTGCGTCGACCCGGCGCCCGCATCCTGATGTGGGTGGTGAGCCCGCGCGGCGAGGCCGTTGTCTGGACCTTCGAGGTCGTCGGCGCCGACACGCTGCGCGGCGACGACGGCCGCCCCCAGCCGGCACTGGCCCTGCAGCGCAAGGCCGACCGCAACCTGGACACCGAGGTGCGCGTCTGGCTGGACCCGGCCACCCACCACCTGCCGCTGCGCGCCGCCTGGCGCCACGAAGGTGAGGGCCCGGTGGTCGAGCTGCAGCGCGAGGCGCTGGCCTGGCGCTGACGCCGACCCCGGGGCAGCGGCCCTTGAAAGCCGCCTCGCCGGCCCCCACGTGCGCCACCATGCAGATGCTCTACAACTCGGACAGCTTCGTGGTCGTGCAGTTCGACGCCCCCGGTCGCGAGCCGGGCAAGGCCGCCAGCGGTTACGAGATCGTGGACAAGTTCGCGCGGCGCGAGATCTACCTCCAGGGCGCCCTGGCCGAGCGCTTCGAGCGCGGCGTGCAGGAACTGGTGCGCCAGGGCCCGAGCCTGGAGTCGCTCGACGAGTTCATCGCCGGCTTCGTCGGCGCGGCGCAGCAACCCCTGGTGCTACACTGAAAACGCCAGTCGCGCGGCGTTTCCCGTGACGTCCTGACAGGCTCTTCGCGCCGGCCCACGGTTCCCACCGCTCCGGTGTCAAGCCTGGCAGCCGGGCACCGATATGGCCCCAGTGTCAGCCCCGTTGGAAGAATTGCGGCAGTACCTGAGCGAGCACGCCGTGGCGCTGTTCGGCCTGGTGTTCGGGCTGCTGTCGATCGCGGTCCTGCTGGGCGTGCGCGAATGGCAGGGCCGTCGGCGCCTGCGTGCCCGGCTGGCCGAAGCGCACTCCGAGCTGAGCGACCTGCGCCACCGCGATTCGCTCACCGGCCTCGTGACGCGCGAGGCCCTGGAGCACGAGCTCGCCCGGGCCGTGGCCACCGCCGACGCCAAGGGTCGCCCTCTTTGCGTGGCCTACCTCGGCCTGGACGGCTTCCGCGACATCAACGACGCCTACGGCCTGCGCGTCGGCGACTCGATCCTTCGCGAACTGGCCTCGCGACTGTCGGCTTGGCTGGACGACCTGCCGCACGTCGCCCGCCTGGGCGGCGACGAGTTCGTGTTGTTCTGCGATACCGGCGACGACGGGCTTGACGACCTGGCAGGCCGGCTGCAGGCCCTGGTCGGTGCGCCGCTGCAGGCCGAGGCGCTGAACCTGCGGGTGGGCACCTCGATCGGCTTCGCCGTCTACCCTCACGACGGCGCGCGCCCGCGGCTGGTGGCGCACGCCGGGCTGGCGATGCGCAGCGTCAAGCACACCGGAGGCAACGGCCACGCGCGCTTCGACCCGGCGATGAGCGTCGACCACCGCGAGCACTCCGAGCTGCTGCAGGACCTGCGGCAGGCCCTGACCCTCGGACAGCTGCAGCTCCTGTACCAGCCCAAGATCGACGCGCGCTCGCTGCAGGTCACCGCCGCCGAGGCGCTGCTGCGCTGGCAGCACCCCCGGCGTGGGATGGTC
>JBILSW010000043.1:0-11484 GCA_044371895.1 Rubrivivax sp. | reverse complement strand
ACGGGCTTGTCCGCTCCATAGGCGCCTGGGTCATCGAGGAGGCGTGCCGCCAGGCTGCAGAGTGGCGGGAGGCGGGGCTGCGCATGCGCATCGCCGTCAACATCTCGGGCCACCAGCTGCGCAGCGAGGACTTCGTCGACCAGCTGCTCGACTCGCTGCGGCGCCACGGCATGCCGCCGCACCGGCTGACCTGCGAGATCACCGAGAGTGTGGCCATCGAGGACACGCCCGCCACCCGCAGCGCGTTCGAGCGCATGCGCCAGGCGGGGCTTCACGTGTCGATCGACGACTTCGGCGCAGGCACCTCGGCCAGCCTGGCGCACATCCGCCGGCTGGGGCCCGCGGAGCTCAAGATCGACTCCGGCCTGGTGAAGGACGTCGAGCACAGCGAGCCGGCCCGCGCCATCGTGCGCGCCATCGTGCAGATGGCGCGCTCGCTGCAGCTGCACGTGGTGGCCGAGGGGGTCGAGACCGAAGCCCAGCGCGACACGCTCGTGGCCCTGGGCTGCGACGAGCTGCAGGGTTACCTGTTCGCCAAGCCGATGCCAGCCGCCGTGCTGGCGCTGTGGGCCAGCGGCGACGAGCCGGCCACGGAATCGGCGTTCCGGCCGTCCTTGTTCGACCCGACAGCGCCGGCGCCGCTGCGCTGAGCCGGCGCAATCCCGGCGCCAGGGGTCGACGCGGAGGCGATGCCGTCGTTCGTGACCGGTGGGACGATTCACAAGCTCGGGGAGGAGGTCCCGGCGCCGGGACCTACCCGTAACGATGAGATGATCTGAAGATGGTTGCTGGAGACTGGTCCCTGCTGCTGTGGTCGATGGCCGTCGTCGTGGCGATGCTGGCGTCGCACCTGTTCATTGCCTGGATACGCCGGGCCCAGGGGTTGCAGCACCCGCGCGACGCGATCGGGCCGGCTCTGGCGTCGGGGGGCGCTCTGGCGGTCGGCTTGTCGTCGGCCATGCTGCTGGCGCTCGGCGCCGAGAGGCTGGCGTTTCCCCTGGGCTACCGCTGGCCGGCGCTGCCGGTGTTGGTGACTCTGTCCTTCGTCCTGTGCCTGAGTGCGGCCTGGTTGCTGATCCGCAGGCGGAACCTGCCGGCGCTGGCCGGCGCCGGCCTGCTGATGGCCCTGGCCTCCCTGTCGGTGCAAGCTGGCTGGCTGCAGGCCGCCGGCTTCCGCCCGGGCCTCATGTGGAACCTGCCCCTGGCCGGTGGGGCTGCGGCCGCCGCCCTGGTGGGCTACACCGCTGCCATGTGGCTGGCCTTCTCCGACGCCAGCAGCGACGGCGCGCGCCGCACGCTGTGGCGCCTGGGTGCTGCGACGCTGGTGGTGCTCACCATGGTGGCCTCGCAGGAGGTGCTGATCACGGCCGCTGGCCTGCAGGCGCAGATCGGCTCGATCTACCGCAACGAGCTGTCGTCCCCGTGGCTGACGCTGGTCGCTGGCGCCGTGGTGCCCACGGTCATGGCCCTGATGGTGCTGGACGTGGTTCTGCGAAACCACGGCGACCGCCTGCGCAACCGCCGCAGCCCCACGGGCGTCGAGCTCGACCTGCCCAGGCGGCGCAAGCGACGGCGGAAATACCGCGCGTTGTGAACGCTGGCCCCCAGGCTCGCTTCGCTCGCCACCCCCCGAGGGGGCTCACGCCGGACCGGGAGACCCGGATCCGGCGTGAACGCTGGCCCCCAGGCTCGCTTCGCTCGCCACCCCCCGAGGGGGCCTGTCTAGAGCTGTTCCCAGGGCAGTCCATCGTGACGCCAGCCGTTGAGGCGGCCGCGCTGGAAGTGCTCGTCGAGTTCGCCCTCGAAGCCGTGCAGCACGTTCACCACCTCCTTGAAGCCCGCGGCCTCCAGGGCGTGGCCGGCTTCCACGGTGCGCTTGCCCGAGCGGCAGATGAGCACCACAGGTGCGTCTTCGCGGCCGCCCTCGCGACGCACGCGCTGCACGAACGCCTCGGGGTCGGCCTGCATCTCCGGGTACTCGTACCAGGCCACGTGCACCACCCCGGGCGGGTGGCCGACGTACAGGTATTCGATCTCCATGCGCACGTCGACGAACAGCGCGTCCGGGCATTCTTGCAGGTATTGCCAGGCTTCGAGGGGAGTGAGGTGTTTCATGCGCGCGGCGTCGGGCGCCGTGTGGGGCTTCCTAGAATCAGGCGATGAACGCGCCGACTCCGCCCGTCCCCACCGCTGCTACCGCCCGCTACACGCGCGGTGCCGCCCTGCCCGCCATTTTGCAGCAGCGCATCGCCATCATCGACGGCGCCATGGGCACCATGATCCAGCGCCACCGGCTCGGCGAGGCGGATTTCCGCAGCGCGGCGCTGGCCGAGCACCCCAAGGACCTCAAGGGCAACAACGACCTGCTGGTGCTGACGCGCCCCGACGTCATCCGCGGCATCCACGAACAGTACCTTGCCGCCGGTGCCGACCTGATCGAGACGAACACCTTCGGCGCCACCGCCATCGCGCAGGAGGACTACGGCCTGGCCCACCTGGCGCGCGAGATGAACGTCGCCGCGGCCCGGCTGGCGCGCGAGGCCTGCGAGCGCTTCTCCACGCCCGACAAGCCCCGCTTCGTGGCCGGCGCCCTGGGCCCGACGCCGCGCACCGCCAGCATCAGCCCCGACGTCAACGACCCCGGCGCGCGCAACGTGAGCTTCGACGAACTGCGCGCCACCTACCGCGAGCAGGCCGAGGGCCTGCTCGAGGGCGGCTGCGACGTCTTCCTGGTCGAGACCATCTTCGACACGCTCAACGCCAAGGCCGCGATCTTCGCGCTCGACGAGCTGATGGAAGACACGGGCGAGCAGCTGCCGGTGATCATCAGCGGCACCGTCACCGACGCCTCGGGCCGCATCCTCAGCGGCCAGACCGTGGCCGCGTTCTGGCACAGCGTGCGCCACGCGCGGCCGCTGGCCGTGGGCCTGAACTGCGCGCTGGGCGCGGCGCTGATGCGGCCCTACATCGAGGAGCTGTCCAAGGTGGCCTTCGACACCTGGATCAGCTGCTACCCCAACGCCGGCCTGCCCAACCCGATGAGCGACACCGGCTTCGACGAGACGCCCGAGGTCACGGCGGCGCTGCTCGAGGAGTTCGCCAGGAGCGGCTTCCTCAACATCGCCGGCGGCTGCTGCGGCACGACGCCGGAGCACATCGCCGAGATCGCCCGGCGGCTCAAGCCCTACCGGCCGCGGCAGACGAAGCTGTTCACGCCGCTGCTGGCGGCGTAGTCAGACCTCGACCTTCGTGCCCAGCTCGACGATGCGGTTCGTCGGGAGGTGCAGGAAGTCGGCCGCGGCGGCGGCGTTGCGGTGCATGCTGGCGAACAGCTTCTCGCGCCAGGGGGCCATGCCGCCGCCGGCGCGGCCCAGCTTCGGGACGACGGTGTCGCGGCTCAGGAAGTAGCTGGTCTCCATCTCGTCGAGTTCGATGCCGCGGCCGGCCAGCAGCTTCAGCGCCTCGGGCACGTCGGGCTCGTTCTTGAAGCCGAAGTGCAGCGTCACCTGCCAGCAGTCGTGGCCCAGCGGCCGCAGCTCGACGCGGCGGTCGAAGCCGATCCAGGGCAGCTCGTGGTGCACCACGGTGACGAACAGGTTCTGCGCGTGCAGCACCTTGTTGTGCTTGAGGTTGTGCAGCAGCGCGAATGGCGTGCTGCCCTGCTCGGCGCTGAGGAACACCGCCGTGCCCGGCACGCGCAGCGGCGGAGCCACGAACAGGCTCTGGACGAAGGGCTCCAGCTCCAGGGAGTCGTCGCGCAGCCGCTCGGCCATCAGGCGGCGGCCGGCGTGCCAGGTGGTCATCAGCGCGAACACCGCGCCGCCGATGGCCAGCGGGAACCAGCCGCCCTCGAGCACCTTCACCAGGTTGGCCGAGAGGAACACGATGTCGACCGCGAAGAACAGCCCGGTGGCCGCCACGCACAGCCCGAGCGGCAGCTTCCAGGCGTGGCGGATGACGAAGAAGGTCATCACCGTGGTGATGGTCATGTCGATGGTGACGGCGATGCCGTAGGCCGAGGCCAGCGCGCTGCTGCTGCCGAACACCACCACCGCGAACACCACGCAGGCGTACAGGCTCCAGTTGACGAACGGGATGTAGATCTGGCCGCTGGCGCGCACGCTGGTGTGCAGCAGCCGAAGCCGCGGGATGTAGCCCAGCTGTACCGCCTGCTTGGCGACCGAGAACGCCGCCGTGATGAGCGCCTGCGACGCGATGACCGTGGCCGCCGTGGCCAGACCGACGAGCGGGAACAGCGCCCACTGCGGCGCCATCTCGTAGAACGGGTTGGCGATGTGCTCGGGATGCTGCAGCAGCATGGCGCCCTGGCCGAAGTAGTTCAGCAGCAGCGCCGGCATGACGACGGTGAACCAGGCCAGGCGTATCGGCCGCTTGCCGAAGTGGCCGAGGTCGGCGTAGAGCGCCTCGGCGCCGGTGACGCACAGCACGATGGCCCCGAGCGCGACGAAGGCCACGCCGGGCTCGGCCACGACGAAGCCCAGCGCATGGTGCGGCGACAGTGCCACCAGCACGCCCGGGTTGCGCGCGACGTGCACGACGCCCAGCACCGCCAGCACCGCGAACCACACCAGCGTGATCGGCCCGAACCAGCGCCCCACCGCCGCGGTGCCAAATCGCTGCGCCGCGAACAGCAGCGTCAGCACGGCCAGCGTCACCGGCACGACGTAGCGGTGCATCCCGGGTGCCGCCACCTCCAGGCCCTCGACCGCCGACAGCACGCTGATGGCCGGCGTGATGACGCCGTCGCCGAAGAAGATGGCGGTCCCGAAGATGCCCAGCAGCAGCAGGCGAGAGCGCAGCACCGGCCGGTCCTTCACGGCCTGCGAGGCCAGCGCGAGCATGGCGATGAGGCCGCCCTCGCCGTGGTTGTCGGCGCGCAGGATCAGCGTCACGTACTTGAGCGTGACAACCACCGTGACCGTCCAGAACACCAGCGACAGGATGCCCAGCACGTGCTCGGGCGT
Source organism: Rubrivivax sp. (assembly GCA_044371895.1). GTDB lineage: Bacteria > Pseudomonadota > Gammaproteobacteria > Burkholderiales > Burkholderiaceae_C > Rubrivivax. Next base: position 6,499 of record JBILSW010000043.1, on the reverse strand, counting down.
CATGGCCACCCGGCCGTGCGCGAAGACCTCCTTCAGCGCGTACAGCGGGCTGGTGCCGATGTCGCCGTAGACGACACCGATGGCCGCCAGGGTCAGCGCCGGCAGCGCCGCGCGCTGGCCGGGCGCGGGAGCGCTCATTCGAAGTTCTCGGCCTCGGGGTCGGTGGCTTCCAGCTCGTAGGCCGCCGCCAGCATGGCCAGCCGCCCCATCACGCCGTACATGTAGAAGCGGTTGGGCGCGCTGGCGCCCGGCCTGGCGCCGGGCCGGGGCAGCGCGTTGTTCTCGGCAAAGGCCAGCGGCACGTAGCTTGAGCCGGGGCCGCCGAGGTTCTCGTCGGCGCCGCGCTCGGCGTGCACGCGGTAGAAGCCGCCTACGACGTAGCGGTCCATCGTCATCACCACCGGCTCGGCGACGGCGCCATGCACGCGCTCGAAGCTGGGCACGCCTTCCTGGATGAGCACCTCGGTGATGGCGTGGCCGTCCTTGGCCAGGCCCATGCGGTCGCGCAGCGCTGCGGCATCGGCGAGCTCGCGCACGTCGCGCACCGTGACGACGCCGCGGCCGAGGTTGCCATGGTCGGCCTTGATGACGACGAAGGGCCGCTCGTTGATGCCGTACTCCTTGAACTTTCGCCGCACCTTGCCGAGCACGGCTTCGACGTTGGCGCGCACGCAATCCAGGCCGGCGGCGTCGTCGAAGTCGACCTCGCCGCAGCGGCTGTGCATCGGCGTGATCAGCCAGGGGTCCATGCCCAGAAGCTTGGCGAACTTCTTGGCCACCTCTTCATAGCTCTCGAAGTGGCGGCTCTTGCGGCGCACCGTCCAGCCGGCGTGCAGCGGCGGCAGAAGGTACTGCTCGTGCAGGTTGTGGAACTCGCGCGGGATGCCGCGGGCGAGGTCGTTGTTCAGCAGGATGGTGCAGGGGTCGAAGTCCTTCAGGCCCAGCCGCGTCTTGCTGCGCACCAGCGGCTCCAGCACGAGCTCGCCGCCCTGCCCCTGATCGGCCGGCAGCGCCAGCTTGACCGGCTCCTTCACGGACGGGTCGGCCGAGCCCAGGCGGACGTTCAGCCCGGCCTGCGTGAAGATCTGCATCAGCCGCTCGACGCTGGCGCGGTAGAAGGGGTCGTCGCCGAGTTTGTCGGGCACGACGAGCAGGTTGCGCGCCTCCGGGCAGATCTTCTCGATCGCCGCCATCGCCGCCTGCACGGCCAGCGGCAGCATCTCGGGCGTGAGGTGGTTGAAGCTGCCGGGAAACAGATCGGTGGACACCGGCGCCAGCTTGAAGCCGGCGTTGCGCAGGTCGACCGCGGCGTAGAAGGCCGGCGTGTGCTCCATCCACTCGAGGCGGAACCAGCGCTCGATGGCCGGCATGGACTCGAGGATGCGCGCCTCGAGCTCGTTGATGGGGCCCGTGAGGGCGGTCGTCAGATGCGGAACCATGGTCTACCTCGCCAGCCGGTCATTCTCCGCCCAAAACCAAGGCCGCAGAATGCGCAATCGCGCCCGGGGGCGCGATTGCGTGGAGAGCCGGTCCGGCGGCTGCCCGGTCATCGCCCGGCCACGAGGGCCGGGCGGCGGCGGGCGTCACTTGTTGTAGGCGGTCTCGCCGTGGCTGGCGATGTCCAGGCCCTCGCGCTCCTCGTCCTCGGCGACGCGCAGGCCCACCGTGAGATCGACGATCTTGAAGGCGACGAACGCCACGATGCCCGAGAGGATGACCGTGTAGATGATGCCCTGCAGCTGGATCCACACCTGGCTGCCGATGCCGCCGAAGCCACCGCAGGTGTTGGCCACGTAGTCGCAGATGCCCGTGCCGCCCAGCGCCGGGCTGGCGAACACGCCCGTCAGCAGCGCACCGACGATGCCGCCCACGCCGTGCACGCCGAACACGTCGAGCGAATCGTCAGCGCCCAGCATCTTCTTCAGGCCGTTGACGCCCCACAGGCACACCAGGCCCGAGATCAGGCCGATGGCCAGCGCGCCGCCCACGCCGACGAAGCCGCAGGCCGGGGTGATGGCAACGAGGCCGGCCACCGCGCCCGAAGCAGCGCCCAGCATCGAAGCCTTGCCGCGCAGCAGTGCCTCGCCCGCGATCCAGGCCAGCGTCGCGGCGGCGGTGGCCACCACGGTGTTGATGAAGGCCAGCGCGGCGATGCCGTTGGCCTCGAGGTTGGAGCCGGCGTTGAAGCCGAACCAGCCCACCCACAGCAGCGAGGCGCCGATCATCGTGAGCGGCAGGCTGTGCGGCGCCATGGCTTCCTTGCCGTAGCCCACGCGCTTGCCCACCACGTAGGCACCCACCAGGCCAGCGATGGCGGCGTTGATGTGCACCACGGTGCCGCCGGCGAAGTCCAGCGCGCCCTTGGCCCACAGCGCGCCGGCGTTTGCCGTCACCGCTTCCAGCGACTTCGCGTCGGTGATGGCATCGGGGCCGTCCCAGTACCAGACCATATGCGCGATCGGCAGGTAAGCGAAGGTGAACCAGATCACCGAGAACAGCAGCACGGCCGAGAACTTCATGCGCTCGGCGAAGGCGCCGACGACCAGCGCCGTGGTGATGGCTGCGAAGGTGCCCTGGAAGGCCACGAAGGTGAGCTCGGGGATGTAGACGCCCTTGCTGAACGTGGCGGCGATCGACTCGGGCGTGACGCCGCTCAGGAACATCTTGCTCAGGCCGCCGATGTACGGGCTGCTCGCCGTGAAGGCCAGCGAATAGCCGTAGACGACCCAAAGCACCGAGATCAGCGCAAAGACGCAGAACACCTGCATCAGCACGCTCAGCACGTTCTTGCCGCGCACGAGACCGCCGTAGAACAACGCCAGGCCAGGGATCGTCATCAGGATGACGAGCACGGTGGCGATGGTCATGAAGGCGGTGTCGCCCTTGTTGGGCACCGGGGCCGGGGCGGCCGCGGGGGCTGCGGCCGAGGCGGGTGCCGCCGCGGCCGGCGCCGATGCGGCTTCGACCGCCGCCGAGGCGGCCGCCGCCGCCGGCGCCGACGCCGCCTGCGCGAAGGCCGGGCTGCTCATCAGCAGCCCGGCGAAGGCCAGCAGCAGGCCGGCCAGGAAGGTGGTGAGGAGTTTGTTCATTTCGAGTGCTTTCGGAAGGCTCGGGCTGGACGCGCGCATCACAGGGCGTCCTTGCCGGTTTCGCCGGTGCGGATGCGCACCACCTGCTCCAGCGAGGTGACGAAGATCTTCCCGTCGCCGATCTTGCCGGTGCGGGCCGAGCTCTCGATGGCTTCGATCACGCGCTCGACGATGCTCTCGTCGACGGCAGCCTCGATCTTCACCTTGGGCAGGAAGTCGACCACGTACTCGGCGCCGCGGTACAGCTCCGTGTGGCCCTTCTGTCGACCGAAGCCCTTGACCTCGGTCACCGTGATCCCCTGAACGCCGATGCCGCTCAGGGCTTCACGCACTTCGTCAAGCTTGAAGGGCTTGACGATGGCAGTCACCATCTTCATTGCGCGGACTCCTCAAGTCGCAAACCAGAACAAACAGATCCCAACGAACAGCGCGTGGGCCTCCGGGCGCGGCGGCCGATGAGCAGCCCCAACCTCCCACCGCCGATGCCGACGGGTTTGCAAGCCCTGTGCCACGCCGCGCCAGCCCGCCGCAACCCCAAGGCCGCCCGGTGCAGCACCCGCACCCCCCGAAAGCGTGCACCCTGCGCCGATCCCCCAGCGGTGTGCACCTTTCCGGTGCGGTGCACATCGGCGGTGCGCCTGCAGCATCGGCCAGCCATCAATGGGAGATGTCATGTCGCTGGCCGTGGTGCGCAGTCGGGCGCTGGACGGGTTGAACGCGCCGCCGGTGCAGGTGGAGGTGCAGCTGGCCAACGGCCTGCCGAGCTTCACCCTGGTGGGCCTGGCCGACACCGAGGTGAAGGAATCGCGCGAGCGCGTGCGCGCCGCACTGCAGGCCAGCGGCTTCGCGTTCCCGCACAACAAGCGCATCACCGTCAACCTGGCCCCGGCGGACCTGCCCAAGGAGAGCGGCCGCTTCGACCTGCCCATCGCGCTGGGTGTGCTGGCGGCGGCGGGGCAGCTTGATGCGGCGCGGCTGGATGCCGCCGAATGGGCCGGCGAGCTCTCGCTGGCCGGCGAGTTGCGCCCGGTGCGCGGCGCGCTGGCGCTGGCCCTGGCGCTGCAGGCCGAGTCGCCCAACCGCACGCTGGTGCTGCCTGATGCAAGTGCATGCTCCGCTGCGCGGGTTCGTGATCTCGACGTTCGCGCCGCGCGCACGCTGGCCCAGGTGGTGGCGGCGCTGGTGCCTGGCGAGGCCGCCACGCCCCTGCCGCGCGCCCAGCCTCGGAGCCCAGCGGCGCCGGGCCCGCTGCCCGACCTGCGCGACGTCAAGGGCCAGGCTGCCGCCAAGCGTGCGCTGGAGATCGCGGCCGCGGGCGGCCACAGCCTGCTGATGGTGGGCCCGCCCGGCAGCGGCAAGTCCATGCTGGCCGAGCGCCTGGCCGGGCTGCTGCCGCCACTGGACGAGGCCGAGGCCCTGGCCGCTGCCGCCGTGGCCGGGCTGCGGGCCGCGGCCGACGAGCCGCTGCCTGGCAGCGGCCAACGCCCGGTGCGCGCGCCGCATCACACAGCCAGCGCTGCGGCGCTGGTGGGTGGTGGCTCGCCGCCGCGGCCGGGCGAGATCTCACTGGCGCACGGCGGCGTGCTGTTCCTCGACGAGACCCCGGAGTTCCCGCGCGCCGCGCTGGAGGCGCTGCGCGAGCCGCTGGAGACCGGCCTCGTGACGATCTCGCGCGCCGCGCGGCAGGCGCGCTTCCCGGCGCGCTTCCAGCTCGTCGCGGCCATGAACCCCTGCCCCTGCGGCTGGCTTGGGGCAGGCAGCCGCATCGGCCGTGCCTGCCGCTGCACGCCCGAGGCGGTGGCGCGCTACCAGGGCCGGTTGTCGGGGCCGCTGCTCGACCGCATCGACCTGCAGGTTGAAGTGCTGGCCGCCAGCCCCGAGGAGCTGATGGCCGCCCCGGCCGGCGAGCCCTCGGCGGTGGTCGCCGAGCGCGCGGCCGCGGCCTGGCAGCGGCAGCAGGTGCGCCAGGGCGAGCCCAACGCGCGGCTGGCCGCCGCGCGCATCGACGCCGTCTGCACGATGGACGACGCCGCCACGCGCTTCGTGCAGCAGGCGGCAACGCGCCTGGGCTGGAGCGGCCGCCGCCTCCACCGCTGCCTGAAGGTGGCGCGCACCATCGCCGACCTGGCCGGCACCGAGCGCATCGCGCTCGTGCATGCGGCCGAGGCGCTGCAAATGCAGCGGGTGCTGCCGGGCTGATCCCCGCGCGGCCCTCGCTTTTGAGGCTCGGCCCTGGGGCCCTCAGATCGCCACGGGGTCCACGTCCACGGCCCAGCGCAGCAGGCCCTTGTGGCGCGGCCGGAGCACGTCCAGCCGTGGCAGCCAGGCCGCCAGCAGCCACTGCAGCGCCGTGCGCGACGGCGACTCCAGCAGCAGCTGCATGCGCTCCACGCCGGCCACCTTGGCCACCGGCGGCGGCACCGGGCGGTAGACGCGCACGGCCTCGGCCAGGCCGAGCGCGGCGGCCTCTTCCTCTGCCCCGGCGGCGCCCTCGGCCAGGAAGTCCTGCGCCACGGCGGCCGTCTTCGCGTCGGCGCGGATCAGCGCCAGCGCCGCGAACGGCGGCAGCGCGGCGGCCTCGCGTTCCTGGAGCTGCCGCTCGGCGAAGCGCTCGTAATCGTGGGCCACCAGCGCCGCGTACAGCGGGTGGCCCGGGTTCCAGGTCTGCACCCACATCTCGCTGGCCGCGGCCTGCTGCGCGTCGCGCCCGGCGCGGCCGGCGGCCTGCATCAGCAGCGCGAACAGCCGCTCGGGGGCGCGGAAGTCGCTGCTGAACAGGCCGGTGTCGGGGTTGACGGCAGCCACCAGCGTGACGCGGCGGAAGTCATGCCCCTTGGCCACCATCTGCGTGCCCACCAGCACGTCCACCTCGCCGGCGTGCACGGCCGCGAGCTGCTGCTCCAGGCTGCCGGCGCCGCGCGTGGTGTCGGCGTCGATGCGCGCCACGCGGGCCTGCGGCAGCAGGGCCTCGATCTGCTCGGCCAGCTTCTCGGTGCCCCGCCCCAGCGGCGCGATGTCGAGGTTGCCGCAGTCGGGGCAGGCGCGCGGCACGCGATCGGTGTAGCCGCAGTGGTGGCAGCGCAGCGTGCGGTCGCCCTTGTGGAACACGCGCCAGGCGCTGCAGTGAGGACAGCCGCTCTTCCAGCCACAGGCACCGCACTGCAGCACCGGCGCGTAGCCGCGGCGGTTGAGCAACAGCAGGCTCTGCTCGCCGCGCGCGATGCGCTGCCCGATGGCCTCCAGCAGCAGCGGCGCCAGCACGCGCTCACCGGCTGCCGGCTTGGGCAGCCGGCCCATGTCGAGCAGGCGCACGCGCGGCATCGCACCGCCGCCCACGCGCGTGGGCAGCGGCACGCGCCGGTAGCGCCCCATCTGCACGCGGTGCCAGGTCTCCAGCGAGGGCGTGGCCG
>JBILSW010000199.1:0-5709 GCA_044371895.1 Rubrivivax sp. | reverse complement strand
CTGGGGTGCGCGCAGGGCTTCGACAGGCTCAGCCCGAACGGGTGGCGGCTGCGGGGTCGTGGAACGCGTGGCCATCACAGCCGTGCCACGCCGATCTTGAACACCTCGAGCGCGCGGTGTTCGGGGGTGAACTTCAAGTCGTGTCTCCGGTTCGAGGAATCCGTTCGCCCTGAGCTTGTCGAAGGGCCTGCTGGGGTGCGCGCAGGGCTTCGACAGGCTCAGCCCGAACGGGTGGCGGCTGGGTGGGGGTGGAACGGGTGGCCATCACATCCGCGCCACGCCGAAGGTGTTGGGCCGCAGCACGCGCGCCGCGGCCTCGGCGGCGATGTCCAGGCACAGCGCCAGCACGCGGCGCGTGTCGCGCGGGTCGATGATCCCGTCGTCCCACAGCCGCGCGGTGCCGAACAGCGCCGCGCTCTCGGCGTCGAGCCGCCGCCGCAGGCCGTCGCTCATGGCCGCCAGCGCCTCGTCGTTGGCCGGCAGTCCCATCTTCTGCAGCTTGGCGCGGTTGACCATGTCCATCACCATGGCCGCCTGCGCGCCGCCCATCACCGCGGTGCGCGCGCTGGGCCAGGCGAAAATGAGGCGGGGGTCGAATCCGCGCCCGCACATGCCGTAGTTGCCGGCGCCGAAGCTGCCGCCGAGCACGACGGTGAACTTGGGCACCCGCGCGTTGGCCACGGCCTGGATCATCTTGCTGCCGTGCTTGATGGCGCCGGCCCGCTCGGCCTCGGTCCCCACCATGTAGCCGGTGGTGTTCTGCAGGAAGACCAGCGGCACGCCGGCCTGGTCGCACAGCTGGATGAACTGCGCGGCCTTGGTGCTGCCCTGCGGCTGGATAGGCCCGTTGTTGCCGACGATGCCCACCGCGTGGCCCTCGATGCGGGCGTGGCCGCAGACGGTGTCGGGCGCGTACGGCGCCTTGAACTCCAGGAAGGCCGAGCCGTCGACCACGCGGGCGATCACCTCGCGCACGTCGTAGGGCTCGCGCTCGTCGGCGGGCACCACGCCGAGCAGTTCGTCGGGGGCGAAGCGTGGCGGCGGCGCTGCGGCACGCTCGGGCACCGTGTCCCAGGGCAGCGCCGCCAGCAACTCGCGCGCCAGCGCGATGGCGTGCGCGTCGTCCTCGGCCAGGTACTCGCCCAGGCCGGTGACGGCGGCGTGCAGCTCGGCGCCACCGAGCGACTCCTCTTCGGCGTCCTCGCCGATGGCGGCCTTCACCAGCGGCGGGCCGGCCAGGTAGATGCTGCTGCGGCCGCGCACCAGCACCACGTAGTCGCTCAGGCCCGGCAGGTAGGCGCCGCCCGCGGTGGACGCGCCGTGCACCACCGCGATCTGCGGGATGCCGGCCGCCGACAGCCGCGCCTGGTTGGCGAAGGTGCGGCCGCCGTCGACGAAGATCTCGGCCTGGTACATCAGGTTGGCGCCGCCGCTTTCCACCAGAGCCACCAGCGGCAGCTTGTTGTCGCGCGCCAGCTCCTGGGCGCGCAGCGCCTTCTTCAGGCCCATGGGCGCGATGGTGCCGCCCTTGACGGCGCTGTCGCTGGCGCTGACCAGCACGCGCTTGCCCGCGACGACGCCGATGCCGACGATGCTGCCGCCGCCCTGCACGCTCTTCTTGCCGTCGTCGTCGTGCATGCCCAGGCCGGCCAGCGGGCTGAGTTCGAGGAAGGCGCTGCCGCGGTCGAGCAGCCGCGCCACACGCTCGCGCGGCAGCAGCTGGCCGCGGGCCTCGAACCGGGCGCGCTTGCCCTCGCTCTCGGCCACCACCCGGTCCTGCAGGGCCTGCACCTCGGCCAGCCGCTCGGCCATGCGGGCGGCATTGGCCTTGAAGGCCGCCGAGCCCGCGTCGAGCCGGCTGGCCAGCGGCGGCATCACTTCAGCACCATCATTTCAGAACCTCGGGCGTGGTGGCGCGATGGAAGCCGTCGAAGGGCACCGAGGCGGAGCTGCTGCCCAGCGGGAAGATCTCGCTGCCGAGGGATGCCGCGCCGTCGATCTGCAGCGTGACGCCGGTGATGAACGCCGCCGCGGGCGACAGCAGGAACACGATTGCGCCCGACACCTCGGCCTCCACGCCCAGGCGCCGCAGCGGCACGTGCTGCTTCAGCCGGGGGATGATGGCCTTCATGGCGCCGCCGTAGGTGTCCATGCCCGAGCTGGCGATCCAGCCCGGAGCCACCGCGTTCACGCGCACGCCGGCGTGGGCCCACTCGAAGGCCGCCGTCATCGTGAGGTTGCTCATGCCGGCGCGCGCCGCGCCGCTGTGGCCCATGCCGGGCATGCCGTTGCGGAAGTCGGCCGTCATGTTGACGACCGAGCCGCCGTGCGCCTGCATGCACTGGTTGAACAGCTCGCGCATCATCAGGAAGCCGCCAGTCAGGTTGTTGGCCACCACCGCGTCGAAGCCCTTCTTGGTGATGGCCAGCAGCGGCGCCGGGAACTGCCCGCCGGCGTTGTTGGCCAGGCCGCCGACCGGCCCGTGCTTCGCGACCACGGCGGCCACGTTCGCCTTCACGGCGTCTTCGTCTCGGATGTCGAAGGCCGCGGTGTCGCAGCGGCCGCCGTCGGCCGCGATCTCGGCGGCCACGGCGTCGAGCCGGGCCTGCGTGCGCCCGCTGATCACCACCGTGGCGCCCAGCGACGCCAGCTCGTGCGCGACGCAGCGGCCGATGCCGCTGCCGCCGCCGGTGACCCACACCACCCGGCCGTCGAACAGGCCCGGGCGGAAGACGCTGGCGTAACGCGATGCGCTTGTCATGGCCCGCATTGGGCCGCAGGGGTAACGTTAACGTCAACCCAATGACATATAGGTGAATACGCGCGTCCTCGCGGCAGTCGGCGTGGCTACGATGGGCCGCCATCGCCAGCCACCCCGAGGAATCGACCCATGGACCTGCAAGCCTGCACCGAAGCCCTGCGCGACAAGGTCTGCGGATCGAGCGGCCTGAACGCCGTGCTGAAGTTCGACTGCGGCGCCGACGGCGTGGCCGTGATCGACGGCCGCGCCATGCCCAACACCGTGGACAACGTCGACCGCGAGGCCGATTGCACGGTGGCCATCACGCTGGAGAACCTGGCCGCGCTGCTGACCGGCGAGCTCGAGCCGGCCACCGGCTTCATGATGGGCCGGTTCAAGGTCAGCGGCGACATGAGCGTGGCCCTCAAGCTGCAGCGCGTGGTGTGACCGTGGCCGACGGCCGCCGACGCAGCGCCGGCACCGCGTCGGCCGCCACGCAGGAGGCGGTCGACGCCCACCGCAACGACGGCGGCGCCGAACTGTTCGGCATCACCGAGCTGTGTACCGAGTTCGGCATCACGCTGCGCACCATCCGCTTCTACGAGGACAAGGGCCTGCTGAGCCCTCGCCGCGTCAGCGGCGCGCGCGTCTACACCCGGCGCGACCGCGCGCGGCTGGCGCTCATCCTGCGCAGCAAGGCCATCGGCGCCAGCCTGGGCGAGATCCGGCACTTCCTCGACCTCTACGGCACCCACGGCGAGGGCCGCGTGCAGCAGATGCGCTACGTGGTGCAGCGCACCGACGAGGCCATCGCCGAGCTCGAGACCAAGCGCGCGCACATCGAGGCCTCGCTGGCGGAGCTGCGCCTGATCAACCAGCGGGTGCGCGACGCCCTGGCCGCGCAGTCCTCCAGGCGATAGCAGGCCGGCCATGACCACCACCCCGCCCGACGCCTGCATCTACGACCACGTGCGCACGCCGTGCGGCAAGGCTGGAGGGCTTCGCGCGGGCCGACGTCGACGCCTTCGCGCTGGAGTCGCACTGCCGCGCGGCAGCCGCGCGGGCGGCCGGGCACGTTGCGAGGAGCGTCGTCCCGGAGCACGACATCGCGGACCTCTTGATGCTGGACTGCGACGAGACCATCCTTGAGAACGCCTCGCTGGAGGCGATGGCCAGGCTGGAGCCCAGCTTCGCCGCCATGGGCGCGATGGGCTTCGGTACCGCCGCGCTGGCGAAGTACCCCACGGTGGAACGCATCGAGCATGTGCACCACGCCGGCAACAGCAGCGACATCGTCGACGGCGCGGCGGTGGTGGGCAGCGAGGCCACCATCATGCTCACGGGCCCAACGCCCGCGGCGCGCAAGGCGCTGGCGCAGGCAGACATGCAGCCCGCGGACATCGACCTGTGGGAGATCAACGAAGCCATCGCCGCGGTGCCGATGAAAACCGCGCGCGGCCTCGGCGTCGATCTGGCCCGCGTCAACGTCAACGGCGGCTCCATCGCCATGGGCCACCCGCTGGGCGCCACCGGCTGCATCTTCCTCGGCACGCTGCTCGACGAGCTCTGGCGCCGCGGCCTGGCCACCGGCTGCGCCACGCTGTGCGTGGGCGGCGGCATGGGCATCGCCAACGTCATCGAGAGGCGCTGAGCATGGACCCCCAGGCTCGCGTTCGCTCGCCACCCCCCCCCGGGGGGGCTCGCCTCCCTCGGGAAACCCTGCGGGAGGCAGCATGTGCGACGCCGTTCGGCTGAGCCTGGCGACGACGTCGTCCTCGTCGCCACCATGAACCTGCCCGGCCGCCCGATGAACGTGGTGACCGACGCGCTGATGGCGGGCATCGCGGCCGCCGTGGCCCGGCTGGCGGAGTCCGGCGTGAAGGGGCTGGTCCTGGTCAGCGGCAAGGCCGACTTCTGCGCCGACGGCGACATCGACCGCATGTCGCGCTGGACGACGCCGCAGGAGCCCTTCGAGGCCAGCATGGCCACGAAGCGCGTGCTGCGCCAGCTCGAGACGCAAGGCAAGCCCGTGGTGGCCGCCATCGCCGGCCACGCGCTGGGCGGCGGCCTGAAGCTCGCGCTGGCCCGCCACGACCGCATCGTGCTCGAAGACGCGCGGATCAAGCTCGGCCAGCCCGAAGTGAAGCTGGGCCTGCTGCCCGGTGGTGGCGGCGCTGGCGCCCTCGCCCGAGGCGCTGATGCAGGCCGCGCGCGACTGGATCGCCGCCATCCCCAAGGCCCGGCAACCCTGGGACGCGCCGAAGCTCCGCTTTCCCGGCTTCGACAGTCGCAGCCCGGCGATGGCGCCGCTGTAGGCCATCGCTCCGGCCGTCGCCTACGCCAAGGGCCGCGGCCTGTACCCGGCGGTACGGCACATCATGAGCGCGGTGTTCGAGGGCGGACTGCTCGACTTCGACGCCGCCAGGATGGGGGAGAGCCGCTGCTTCGCGGCCTGCTGCATGTCGCCCGAGTCGGCCAATCTCCTCGGCACGCTGAGGGCCGGCCCTGGGCCGAGCACCCAGGCATGGCCGTGGCCCGCGCGCTGTGCGAGCGCAGCCGCGTCGGCCGCAAGGCCGGCCGCGGCTTCTGCGACTACGACGACGCCGGCGGGGGCAGGCGCCTGTGGCCGGGGCTGTCGGCCCTGTTCCCGCCGGCGCCGCGCCAGCCGCCGCTGCGCGGGCTGGTCGACCGGCTGCTGTTCGTGCAGGCCGTGGAAGCGGCGCGCTGCCTCGAGGACGGCGTGCTGCGCTCGGCCGCCGACGGCAACGTCGACAGCATCCCGGGCTGGGGCTTCGCGCCCCGCCAAGGCGGCACGCTGCGCCTCATCGACGCGATGGGCGCCACGGCCTTCGCGGCATGCGCCTGGGCTGAGGACGATCAACCCAGCGCGCGCCCGATCAGGATCTTCTGCACCTCGCTCGTGCCCTCGTAGATCTGGCACACGCGCACGTCGCGGTAGATGCGCTCCA
>JBILSW010000198.1:0-5714 GCA_044371895.1 Rubrivivax sp. | reverse complement strand
GCGCCGGCAGGCCGATGAAGCTGTAGCGCCCGAAGCGCTCGCCACCGACCACGCTCTCGAGCAGGAAGCTGTGGCGCGCGCCGCCGGCCAGCTTGAGGTACAGCGACAGCGGCGTCTCCAGGTCGGCGAAGGCTTCCTGGATGAGCGGGATGCGGTTGAAGCCCTGGCGGGCGTGGCTCTGGAATTCGAGTTCGGTGATCACGTCGGCAATTCTCGTCAGTGCGGGGCCGCTGAGGGCCCCGGGGTGCCCCGCCGGCGGCGGGCGCGGCGGGGCGGCACGGGCTCGGGCTCGGGCTCAGGCCGAGCGGCGCCAGGGCCAGGCTCCCCGGCCGCGGGAGCCGGTTCGCGGGGCCTTCGAGCCGACGTGGGCGAACGCTGTTGACATTGCGCCGGCAGTCTAGCAGCGCCCTGATCCCTGGGACATCACGGTGCACAGCGCGGGTCTCGTGACGCACACTGGCGTCCCGGCCCGCACGGCGGCCTGACTCCCCCTACACACCATGCAACGTCGCACCACGCTTGCGCTGCTGGCCTTGGCCGGCGGCACGGGGGTCCTGACCCCAGCCGGCGCGCAGACCACCGAGCTCGCCGGCGTGCGCTACCCGGCCTCCGTACAGGTCGGCGGCAGCACGCTGCTGCTCAACGGCGCGGGCATCCGCTACCGCTTCGTCGTCAGGGTCTACACCGCGGCCCTGTACCTGATGGGCAGGGCCACCACGCCCGAGCAGGCGCTGGCCGCCACCGGCCCGCGCCGGATGCAGGTGCACATGCTGCGCGACATCGACGCCAACGAGCTCGGCCGCCTGCTCACCCGGGGCATGCAGGACAACGCGCCGCGCGGCGAGTTCAGCAGGTTCATCCCGGGCATGCTCGCGTTGGCCGAGCTGTTCGCGGCGCGCAAGCGCCTGCGCACGGGCGAGCACTTCTCGATCGACTTCTTGCCCGGCACCGGCACGCGCGTGCTCGTCAACGGCAGGCCTGAGAGCGACGTCATCAACGAGCCCGAGTTCTTCAACGCACTGCTGCGCATCTGGATCGGCAGCAAGCCCGCCGACGAAGGCCTGAAGGAGGCCCTGCTCGGCCGGCCGCAGCCGCCGGCAGCCACCGGCCAGAACTAGCCGCGGGACCGCGCCCGGGCCGGCTTGGTGTACTGCGCCACCCAGGCGCGGAACTCGCGGTGCCACTGCAGCGAGTTCGCGGGCTTGAGCACCCAGTGGTTCTCGTCGGCGAACCACAGCAGCCGCGCCGGCACGCCGCGCGCCTTCAGCGTGTGGAAGTAGGCCAGACCGTTGGCGTCGGGCACGCGGTAGTCGCGCGCGCCGTGGATCACCAGCGTCGGCGTGGCCATGTGGGCGGCAAAGGCGTGCGGGCTCTGCGCCAGCACGCGCGGCAGGTCCTGCCAGTACTCGGCGCCCAGGTCCAGCGGGCGCACCGGCCAGCTGTCGGCGCTGAAGGTGGCGACGCGGTCGAACACGCCCGCATGGCACACATAGGCGCGGTAGCGGCCCTCGGGCCAGGCCGGCACGTGGCCGTTCATCCAGGCCACCAGGAAGCCGCCGTAGCTGCCCCCGCTGGCCGCGATGCGGTCGCGGTCGGCCCAGCGCTGGGTGCAGACCCAGTCGGTGGCGGCCTCGATGTCCTGCAGCTCGAGCTCGCCCTGGCGGCCGATCAGGCTGTGACGGAAGGCATGGCCGAAGCCGCTGGAGCCGTGGTAGTTGACCTGCACGACCACGCGCCCGCGGTCGTCGGCGTCACCGGGCTCGGGTGCCGCCAGAACGTGCGGGTTCCAGCGCCAGCCGAAGCCGTCGCCGGCTGCCGCGAAGGGGCCGCCGTGGATGACGTGCAGCACCGGGTGCTTCCTCCTCGCGTCGAAGCCGGGCGGGAAGGTGAGCCACACCTGCACCGGCTCGCCCTGCGCGCCGGTGACCTGGATCTCGCGAACTTCGCCCAGCGCCACGCCGGCAAGCTCGCGGTCGTTGAAGGACTCCAGGCGCCGCGGCGCATCGCCGCCCTGCCGCGCCCACACGCGCGGCGGGTGCTGCGCCGAGTCGGCCAGCAGCAGCAGCGTGTCGCCCGCGGCATCGAAGGCCTGCACCCAGCCGCCCGTGTGCTCGACCGCGGGCTCGGCCGCGTCCAGGGCCAGCCGCCACAGGTGGCGACGACCGCGGTCCTCGGCGGCGAAGCGCAGCGCCCGCCCGTCGGCCGTCCAGCGCAGCGGGGCGTCGGCGTGGCGGTCCCAGTCGGGGCACAGCGGCTGCAGCGTGCCGTCGGCCGCCACCAGGGCCGGTCGCGCCGGTGCCGTGTGCACGCGGCCGGTGTGCGCGGCCAGGCAGGCCAGCCGCTGGCCGTCGGGCGCGTAGGCCGGGGCGTCGAGCTCCCAGCCCGGCACCAAGGCGCGGCTGCTCGTGAGGCGCGTCGCCACGTCCACCTCGGCCAGCGCCAGCGGGTTGCCCAGGCGCGGTTCCGAGGCAGGGTCGAAGACGAAGCACACGCGGCGTCCGTCGGGCCGCACGTCGTAGGCGCTGGCGCCCTCATTGGTGCGCGGCAGCTCCCAGGCGCTGCCGGCCGTGAGCGGCGTGATGCGGCCGCGGTCAGCGTCCAGCAGCCACAGCTGCAGGCGGCGGCCGCGGGGCATGTCATGGTCCCAGTAGCGGTGGAAGGCCTCGGAGCTGGCCACGCCCGTGGCCTTGTCGTCCTCGAGGGCCTTCAGCGCCCGGGCCTGCGCCGCGGGCGTGGGCGCGTCGGCGAAGCTCCAGGCCGCGAACACGATGCGGCGGCCGTCGGCGAACCACTTGAAGCTCTCGATGCCTGGCGCGAAGTGCGCCAGGCGGCGCGCCTCTCCGCCATCGGCGGGAATGGCGTAGAGCTGCGCCGTCGCGTCGAGCTTGCCGTCGCTGCCCGGGCGGCGCGCGACGAAGGCGATGCGGTCGCCGCAGGTCGTCAGCTCGCGCGGTGCGCGGCCATCGGCGTGCAGCCGCCACAGGTGGGAGCGGCCCTGGTTGCGGTGGCCGTCGTGGGTGGTGACGCCAAGCACGGCCTCGCGGCCGCAGGGGCTGATCGAGGGCGCGCCCAGGCGGGCCAGGCGCCACAGGGTGGCGGCGTCGAGGAGGCGGGGCTTCTTCATCGCCCGGAGTGTCGCCCCGGTCGCCGATGCAGCCATGGCCCCCTTGGTGGGGGGCGGGTCGTCCTCAGCCGATGCTCTCGACCTGGCGGCTCTGCTGGTAGGCGGCGCCGAAGCGGTTGGCCAGGAAGTCCGGCAGCGCCACCTGTTCCTGGCGGATGAAGCCCTGCTGCGGCAACTTACCCTCGCGGAACAGGTCCACCGCGGCGCAGATGCCGGCGGCGGTGGTGATCTGGATGGCCGACAGCGGCGCCTTCTCGGAACGGTCGGCAAAGATCTTGCGCGCGAACACCTCCTGCACCAGGCTACCGTCGCGCAGGCCGCTGGCGGTGACGAACACCAGCACCACGTCCTGCATCGTGCTGGGGATGCTCCGGCGCATGATGGCCTTGAGCGTCTCGGTGTCTTGGTTGAGCTGCAGTTCCTCGAGCAGCATCTTCATCAGGTCGCGGTGGCCGGGGTAGCGCACGCTCTTGTAGTCGAGCGTCTGCACGCGGCCGGCTAGCGTCTCGCACAGCGTGCCCAGGCCGCCGCTGGTGTTGAAGGCCTCGTACTCGGTGCCGTCGAGGCTGAAGTGCTCCAGGCCCTCCAGCGGCAGCACCTCGATGTTCCGGCCGCCGCGGATGGCCTCGCAGGGGTGGCAGTACTCGTTGATCAGGCCGTCGACGCTCCAGGTGAGGTTGTACTTGAGCGAGTTGGTCGGGAAGGCCGGGAGCGCGCCGACACGCATCTTCACCTCCTGCAGCGTGTCGAAGCTGCGGGCCAGGTGGTGCGCGACGATGCCGATGAAGCCCGGCGCCAGGCCGCACTGCGGCATGAAGGCAGTGCGGGCGCCCTCGGCCAGGGTCTTGATGGCGCGCGTGGCGGCCACGTCCTCGGTGAGGTCGAAGTAGTGAACCCCGACGTCGCGGGCGGCCGTGGCGGCCACGGTGGCCAGGTGGTAGGGCAGCGCGTTGACCACCGCATCCTGCCCGCGCAGCACCGCGCCCACGCCGGCCTCGTCAGCGGTCTCGGCCACCCGCGTGGCCACGCCGGCACAGGCCGGGTCGGCGCTGATCTTGGCCAGCGCCGCGGCGCTGCGGTCGATCACGGTGACGCGGTAGTCGCCGCTGCCGTGCAGCAGCCGGGTGATGGTCTGGCCGATGTGGCCGGCGCCGAGCAGGGTGATGCGCATGGCTTCCTCCAACGATGAACGAGCCTGGACTGTCGGGCAGTCTAGGCAGCGCTCACGTCAGAAGGAACGGCAGAATCGTCGAAACCGAAGCGATCTACATCAGAACGCAGTGATGAGCGAGACGTTTCGTCAGCTAAAGTGCACCCGCGGCCTTGAGCTTCGCCTTGTAGGCACGGGCCTCGGCGCGACGGGCCTTGGTGGCGGCGGCCTCGTAGGCCTCTTCGGCCTGCTGGCGCAGCAGCACGGCTTCCTTGAGCGCCTCCTTGAAGCGCTTCTGGGTGTAGGTGTTCTCGGTGCCGACGTACACGCTCTTGCGCTGCGGCGTCGTGCCGAAGCGCGGGATAAGCACCGCGAGGCTGCAGTCGCGCAGTTCGGAACCCCGGCGCTGCCGCACGATGGGCCCCGAGATGCCCACCGGCAGCCCGCTGCGCTTGTTGACACTGGGGCCGCGCTGCAGCAGCGAGGGCGCCGGCAGCTCTGCGATGCGCTTGAGCAGCTCCCGGATGGCCAAGCGCAGCGATTCGGCGGCGCCGCTGCCATCGGTAGTGTGATCGGAATACAGCTTGGTGCCGCCATAGCGGAGCTGCCAGCCGTGCGTGGCGCGGTGGTCGATGCGCTGGATGCTCTGCGGCACTTCGAACACGTGACCGCTGAAGATGGTGACGGTGCGGGTCTTCACATGGGGTCCCTGGGTGCGATGGGTTCGGGTCCCCCCCCTGAACAATGTCGGGACGGTGCTCTGCGGCACCTGTTGCGGCCACTCTTGACTGCCATGGTGAGTTTTCACACCACGCCGCCCCGCAAATGTAGACGACTCCGCTTGCCGGGCCTCGACAGTCTCTCGCCGCTTGTGGTGAGCGCCCGGCGCCGTACGGAAGGAAGACAACCATGACGCCCGACGATCTCGACCGCCGCCTGTTGGCCCTGCTGCAGGCGGACGCCCGCGCCCCGGTGGCCGAGCTCGCACGGCGCCTGGGCGTGGCGCGCACCACGGTACTGGCGCGCCTGGCCCGCCTGCAGGCGCAGGGCGTGATCGTGGGCTACACGGTGAGGCTGGCACCCGACGACGGCGACCGCTTCGTCGAGGCCTACGTGGGCATCAGCGTGCAGCCGCGCGCCGGCGCGGGGGTCACGGCGCGGCTGGCCTCGCTGCCGGACTTGCGGCAGCTCAGCAGCGTCAGCGGCGAGTGGGACTACCTGGCCCTCCTGCGCGCCGACAGCACAGCGCGGCTGGACGCCGTGCTCGACGAGATCGGCGGTTTTGAGGGCGTGCTCAAGACGACCACGCACATCGTTCTGGCGCGGCGCATCGACCGGACCTAGGAGCGTGGGCGGCAGAAGGGAAGTCCCTGACATCGCCGCACGCCGTGCAGACGTTTATGGAGCATGAGCTACCGCCCCTACGAACCGGAGCAAGAG
>JBILSW010000008.1:0-19001 GCA_044371895.1 Rubrivivax sp. | reverse complement strand
CCTATGGTTTCTCGTGGTGGCGGCGCGTCACGCACGAGAATGTCGACCTCAACCGCAACGGCCTGGACTTCGACCGCCTCGCCGAGCTGCCCGCCAACCCGGCCTACGACGCCATCGCCGCCGCCGCCGTGCCCGCCACCTGGCCGCCGGCGCCCGAGAACGAGGCCGAGCTCGCAGCCTACGCCGCGGCGCATGGCCCCAATGGCTTGCAGGCCGCTGTCACGGGTGGGCAGTACCAGCACCCTCAGGGCCTGTTCTACGGCGGCAGCGCGCCCACCTGGAGCGCCGCCACCTTTGCCGCGGTGCTGCGCGAGCACGCCACGCACTGCGCGCGGCTGGGCTGGATCGACCTGCACACCGGCCTGGGCCCACAGGGCCACGGCGAAAAGATCTGGGGCGGCCGCGACGACGCCGCGGCGCTGGCGCGCGCCCGCGCCTGGTGGGGTGCCGAGGTGACGTCGATGTACGACGGCTCCTCCATCAGCGCGCGGCTGCAGGGCCTGCTCACCGAGCTGGCCTACCGCCACTGCGCACAGGCCGAGATCACGCCGATGGCGCTGGAGTACGGCACCGAGCCCACCGACGAGGTCTTGCTGTGCCTGCGCGCCGAGCAGTGGCTTGAGATGCATCCGCAGGCCGATGCCGCCATCCGCACGTCCATCAAGCGCCGCTTCCGCGACGCCTTCTACACGGACACTCCGGCCTGGAAGCAGGCCATCGTCGAGCAGGGTCTCACCGCGGCCCGCCAGGCCATCACCGGCCTGGCGACCTGATCAGGGCGTGCCCAGGAACAGGTAGGCGTTGTAGGCGCCGCCGCTGGCCCGCCCCAGGCCCACGTAGACCGCGCCCAGCGGCGTCTCTCCGCCCAGGTACAGCGTGGCGCCGCGCAGCAGGCCGTCGCGCTCCTGGCGCGTGTAGGGGTCGCCCACGCGGCCGGCTTCCAGCGCCAGGCCCAGGCGCATGTCGCCACGCAGGCCCAGCGGCAGCCGGCCGATGATGCGTTCGGCCCGCACGTGGCCATAGGCCACGTGGTCGCCGATGAGCTGTCCTGCCGCGAAACCCGAGAGATTGAGGAAGCCGCCCAGACGCGCCGCCCCCTCCAGCGGCAGCTCGCCATGCGTGGACGCCGTCCAGCCGGCGCGACCAGCCAACACCCAGTCGCCCCAGGGCGCGGCGGCACGGGCCTCGGCGCTGACGCGGCGCCAGCCGTTGCGCTCGTCGGCCCGCCACTGCGTCCGCAGCGCCCAGCCGCTGCGCGGGAAGTACAGGCGGTCGAGCCGGTCGAACTCGAGCCCGAGCACCCAGCCGGCGGCGTCGGGCCTGGGCAGGGCCGCGAACAGGTCGATGCCCGTCTCCAGCGTGCGGTCGGACTGTCCGGCCCAGGCGGCGGCGCGCAATTCGCCCAGTCGCAGCAGGTTCAGCCCCAGCCCGAGCTCCAGCCGCTTCTCGACGCTGCGGTACTCGGCGATGCGCTGATCCAGGAAGAAGTAGTCGCTGCGCTCGCGGCGGTACTCGGCCACGGCGTCCACGAACACGCGCTGCGAGACCAGCAGCGGCTGCGTGAACTCCGCCTTGATGCCGGTGACGCTGCCGAGTTCGGCCCCCAGCAGCAGCTCCGCGCCCAGCGTGTTGAGCCAGGTGCGCTGCAGCGCCGCGCGCAGCTGGTAGGTCGAGCCCTGGCCGAGGGTGCTCTGCAGCTGCAGGCCCAGGCGCAGGTAGTCCGGGCCCCAGGTCTTCTCCACCGGCAGCAGGCGCAGCACGGTGCGGGCGCCGTCGCGGCGCACGGTGTAGTCGAGCCGCTCGTAGTGGCCGTCGCCGTAGGCGCGCTGCAGGTCGGCAGCCAGCGCCTCGGCGTCCAGCGGCGCGCCGGTGCGCTGCCGCACGTGGCGCAGCAGCACCTCGGGTGCCACGCGCTTCAGGCCCACCACCTCGATGGCATCGACACGCGGCACGTCGCGCTCGCGCACATGGGCGCCGCGGCGCCAGGCTGCCCAGGCACGCTCGTCCACCGACAGCGCGGCCGCTCGGCGTGCCGCGCGAAGTCGGCCGCGGTGATGTCGCCCAGGTCTGGGCGGATCAGCACATCGTGATCCTTGAGCAGCGCCAGCGAGGCGCCCACGTTCTGCTCGGTCAGCAGCGCCACCATCTGCGCCGTGATGCTGAGCACGCCGGCAATGGACTCGGCCGGCAGCGGCGGCGAGCCCACGTTGACGGCGATCACCACGTCGGCACCGCAACGCTCGCGCAGCTCGCGCACCGGCACGTTGTCCACCAGGCCGCCGTCCACCAGCTTGCGGCCGCGCCAGGTGAACGGCGCCAGCAGGCCCGGCACAGCCATGCTGGCGCGCATGGCCTCGGTGAGCGGGCCGTCGCGCATGACGACGCGCTCGCCGGTGCCGATGTCGGTGGCGATGATGGACAGCGGCAGCGGCAGCCGCTCGATCTGCGGCTCGCCGGTCTCGGCCCGCACCAGCGCGTTGAGGAAGAACTTGATGCGCTGGCCCTGCACCAGCGCCGGCGGCGCGACGGCACTGCCGCCGACGATGCCGGTCTCGCTGCCGGGCAGGAAGCGCTGGCGCAGGCGGCGCGCCCGCAGGTCGAGGTCGCCGTCGCCCGCGCCGTCGAGGAACATCTCGTTCCAGTCGGCGGCCTGCATGGCGGCGCGCATCTCGGCCGGGCTGCGGCCGGCCACCCAGGCGCCGGCCACCAGCGCGCCCATGCTGGTGCCGGCCACGCAGTGCACGGGAATGCGCAGGCGCTCCAGCTCCTCGAGCACGCCCACGTGGGCCGCCCCGCGCGCGCCGCCGCCGCCCAGCACCAAGCCGATTCGCGGCGACGGACTCGCGGCCTGTGCCAGCGTCGACAGGACCAGCAGCAGCGCCGCGGCGGCGGCTGCGGCGCGTCTCACTGCATGAAGCCGATGGGGGCGCGGCGCGGGCCGCCGCCGGGCAGGTCGGCCGGGTCGATGTGGTCGCGGTCCGCCAGCCGCGCGTTGCCGAAGCCCGTCATCCAGGCGCGGCGCATCTCGCGCGGGGCCATGGCCGAGAGCTGCGCCAGCACGGCCTCGGCGGGCTGCTCGCCGAAGCGGCGGCCCCAGTCGTGCGCGCCGCGGATCTGCCGGTACAGGCGCAGCGCGATCGCGCGCGCCGCCTCGGCGTCGGGCGCTTCGATCTCGAACACGTTCATGCGGTTGAGGATGGGCTCGGGGATGGCGCGCTCGTCGTTGGCGGTGGCCACCCAGATGAGCTGGCTGGCGTCGATGGCAACCTCGGCGAACTCGTCGGTGAAGGTGCCCGCCGTGTCGTGCTCGAGCAGGCTGTACAGCGCCCCCAGCGGATCGTAGGCGTGCTCGGCGCGCGCCTTGTCGATCTCGTCGACCACCATCACCGGGTTGGCGTAGGCGCCGTCGACCAGCGTCTCAAACACCTTGCCCGGGCGCGCCCCCTTCCACTGGCTGCTGGCGCCCGACAGCACCCAGCCGGCAGTGAGGCTGCTCATGCTGATGAAGCCCAGGCCCGTGCCCAGCAGCTGCGCCAGCGCGCGCGCGAAGTGCGTCTTGCCGATGCCCGGCGGGCCCAGCAGCAGCATCGGCGTGAGCTCCAGCGCGTCGGGGCCGTCGTGGCACAGCGCGAGCTGGCGCCGGACGTCGTCGAGCACCGGGTGGAAGTTGGGCAGCTCGTCGTACAGGTGCTCCATGGCCGGCAGGCCCGAGGGCTTGACCTGGAAGCGCTCGCCGCCCTTCTCGAGCATGCGCTCGTAGGTGGCGCGCAGCGTTTCGTGCTCGCGCGGGGGCAGCTTGTCGAGGCGCTTCTCAACCTCGTCGAGCCGGTAGACCGCACGCATGCGCGCGATCGGCATCGTGTTGCAGGTCGACAGGCCCCACGAACTCTCGGCACTCATCCGTTCACTCCTCGGCAAGCGGCTGGACGCGATGGAATCAGCAGGGCACAAGACTGCCACAACCGGGCCGGGGAGCAAGGCCCTGGAACGCGTGCAATTCACGATCGGGGCCGCGGCCTCAGGCGCGCGGCGGACCCGTCAGAACGCCCGCCCGAAGGTCAGGTAGGCGCGCGTCTGCCGGGGCCCGTCGAGGGCGCGGGCCACGCCCAGGCGCAGTTGCACTTCCAGGGCGTACAGCAGCCGGGTCTCCGCCAGCAGTTCCACGCCCACGCTGCGGCGCCACTGCGCAGGCTCGGAGCCGCTGTCCCAGGCGCCGCCGGCATCGGCGAACAACGCCCCCGACAGCCGTCCCAGACCCACCGCCGGCACCATGAAGTGCCGGTCGACGTCGGCCAGCGGCACGCGCCACTCGGCCGACAGGACGCGGGCGTTGCGGCCCGACAGCCCCAGGTCGCCGCTGGCGTAGCCGCGCAACGACAGCGTGCGGTCGCCCAGTACGGGGCCGAACTGCAGCCACTCGTCGATGGCGTCGCCGAGCGCGAAAGGCTCGGTGCGGCCGCGCGCGCGCACCTCGGTGGCCCGCAAGGCCAGCACGCTGCGCAGCGGCAGCGCGACAAAGCCGCGCAGGTCTGCGCGCACGACCGTCCCGTCCAAGCGCCGCGGGTCCTTGCCTGCCAGCGGCGCATGGCTCTCCACCAGGAGCGAGCCGCGCAGGCCGCGGTTGGCACCCTCGCTGGCCCAGTCACCGCCGCTGGTGTCGGCCTCGACGAAGCCCGCCAGCAGCCGGCTGTCGCGCCGCCGTGCGGTGCTGGCGTCGCGCAGGTCCACCCGCTCCACCGTGTCCATGGCAGCACCCACGCCCAGCACGATGCGGCGCTGCTGGCGCTCGTGGGGGAACAGGCTGATCCACTGCCCGCGGAGGCGGCGGTCGTACACCGTGGTGTCGTTCGGCGCGCCCCTGGAGTCGGTGGTCCACCGCTGCGGCGTCAGCTCACGCTTGAGCGCAAACGCGTGGCGCCCGGCGTACTGGTATTCGAGCGCACCGATGAGCTCCTTCTGCTTGAGCTCGACCTGGGCCAGGATCGAGTAGCGGTGCCAGCCGAGTGCGTCGCCGCCGTTCGTGACGGCACCCAAAGTGACCAGTCCGCCGTAGGCGTCGATCGCGGGCAGCCAGGAGCGCGGGGCCAGCGCGTCCAGGGCACGGTACGGACGCTCGGCCTTCAGCGGGGCAGTCGGTTCCGATGGCGAAGCGCCGGCCGCGGCCGGAGCCTGCGCCGACACGCCGGCATCGGCAGGGGGCGCCTCTGCGGCCACCGCCTGCAGTGGCGCGGCCGCCGGCAATGCGTGCAGCGCGATGCCGCCCGGGGCCACCACGGCGGTGGCCAGGCTGCCGTCGGCGGCCGTGCCCGCATGGGCAAGCACCGCAGTGTGCGCATGCGTCAGCCGCAGCAGTTCACCACCCTGGAGCCGCCAGACGTTGGGCACGCCGCCGTCCGCACTGATCAGCTCCAGCCCTAGAGCGCCCCAGCGCAGCCCGTGCAGCGGCGCCTTGCGGCGCACCAGCGTGCGCGGCTCGGCCTGCGGCTGTGCGGGATCCCACTCGACGACGCGCCAGTCGCCTTCGCGGCGCATCACCAGTGCGATGCGCGCGCCGTCGGGCGAAGCGGCGATGTCCAGCAGTTCGTGGCCCTCGGGCGGCCGCCACAGCACGCGCGGCGCGGCGCCGGCGGCGTCCAGCGCGACCAGCCGCGTGGCGCCAGCATCCAGTTGCAGCGCCAGCACCCGACCCGCAACCGGCACGGCGCGGCGCAGGTGCGCGCATCGGCTCCAGGGCTGCAGCCGGGTGCCGTCGAGCCGGTGCACGTCGTAGGTCTCGTACCAGCCGTCGCAGACGTCGGGCTGCATCACCAGCACGCTGCCTCCGACGGCCGTGCCCAGTCGCGCGCCCCGGTTCAGGCGCGTCAGCGCCGTGCGGCGGCCGTCGACGCCGATGCGCACGAGCTGCGTACCGAGCAGGCCGTCGCTGGTCACCGCCAGCCAGCCGCCTTCGGGGTGCGGCACGAGGCTGTCGATGGCGAAGGTGGTCGGCACCAGGGCAGGCCCCAGCACCTGGGGCTGCGCCTTGATCGGTGCCGCCCGCTCGTCGACCTGCCGGCTCAGGTCGGCGAGGAAGCGCTCCCACAGCACGTCCATGGTGAGGCCGGTGGCGCCAACGGGCGCCGTGTGCAATCGAGGCAGCGTGTTGCCGCTGTAGGACTCCACGAAGTTGCCCACGGCCTGCGGGCCATGGACACGGCGCAGGTAGTCCATGAAGTAGGCGCCGTACAGGTATTGCTTGCCCACCGGGAGGCGGCGTCCGTCGGCATTGAGCTCGCGCAGGCTGACGAAGCCGCGCTCGCGCTCGGCGCGCAGCCAGGCCTCGAACACCGGCCCGCGCAGGCGGCCGCGGCCGGCGGCGGGGTCGCTCTCGGCCAGGATCGCCAAGCCCTCAAGGCCCCAGGTCGGCATGAAGATGTTCGGAATGAACCAGGGCACGTTGCCGAACACGGACTGCAGCCCGCGCGGCACGCCATTCACCTTGTCTAGGTGCACCGCGTGGGTGAACTCGTGTACCAGCAGCAGGTCCAGCCAGGCGCTGTTGTCCAGCAGTTCGCCTTCGTCAGGTTGGGCAAGGAACACGCCGATGTAGCTGTAGGGCAGCGGCGTGGCGAAGCCGTTGGCTCTGTCGAACTCGGTGAAGACGACGATCTCGGTGCGCGTGCGCGGCTTCCACGACAGGGCCTGGGTCACGGCCGGGTAGGCGCGCTCGGCGGCATGCGCCACGGCCTCGGCCTGCGCGCGGTGGCCTTCTCGAAAGTGCACGCGGAAGTGAGCACTGTCAGCACTGAACCACTTCGGCCGCGGGTCGACCACCGGCTGGGCCTGCAAGCCCGAGACACAGGTCGCCAGCAGGCCCAGGGCCACGGCCGTGCGGGCTGCGCCGCGGCGCAAGGCCAGGCCAGCCAGGCGCGCCCACACCGCCCACAAGCCGGCGGCGAAAACGGCCTGGGGCCGGCGGCAGGCCGGAAGAGCGTGCAGTCTCGGGTCGTTCATGGCAATCAGCTGCGGTTGGCGCATGTCGCGAGTGGGGGGGGACTTCGGGGGCGAAGGGAGTCAAGGTCGGGCACCCGACCGAGGGGGCGGGGCCCGGGGCCCTGGCGGCAGCCCGCGTGGCGGCGGACCGGCCAGCAGCCGGCGCATGGCCACGCCAGCGACTTCGTGGTTGCGGTCGCTGAAGTTCGACGCCACCTGCTCGATGATGGCCTGCAGCAACAGGCCCGACAGGCCACCCTGCTGGCCGGCGCGCTGATCGGCGCTGCTGGCGGTGGCGCTGCCGGTCCAGAGGGTGCGACCGTCGCGCAAGTCCACAAGCCGCGCATCCACCGTCGTCACCGAGTCAGAGCTGATGACGCGATACACCGAGCCATAGGCGCGCACCTGGAGGTACAGCGCCGCGTCGGCCCCGAACACGTCGCGCAGGCGTTGCGGGTTGATGTCATGGGCGTCCTTTGGCGACTGCACACCGTTGAGGCGCAGCGTCTCGTTGCTCAGTGCCACAGGGATCACGTAGTAGCCCCGCTCGGCCAGCGGCAGCACCGCCTGCGCCATGACGCTGCCGGGAGCCTGCACGTCAGGGCTGTCATTCACCGGCGGCAACACCAGCACCGAGGCCGGCCGCGCCTCGCGAAGCGCCGGCCAGGGGTCCGCCGGCCCCGGGTCCACGGTGGCGCAGCCGCCCAGCAGCCCGCCCAGTGCCACCGCCAGCGTCATCGCGGCCCGCCGCAGCGTGGGGCTCACTTCGGAGCCTCCGCCGCCGCGGTGCCCGGCAGCCGCCGCGCGTTGGCCAGCAGGAAGTCCATGTACCGGGCCGACTCCGGGTACAGCCCCTTCTCGGCCTGCAGGTGCTCGGCGGCCCGGACGTCGTTGCCCAGCTGCGAGTGCAGCAGCGCCAGATGGGCGTGCAGCCCGGGCGGGACGGCGCGCCCGGTGGCGACGGTTCGCTGCAGCTGCTGCTCCAGCAACGAGGCCTGTCGCGCCGCGTCGCCGCCGGCTTCGCGCAGCTGGATCGCCAAGGCCTGCGGGTATGCGCCCCACTCGTACAGCGTCGGGCGCGCGCCGACGCTGCCTGTGCCCAGCACGGCGGCCAGCGCGAGCAGCCCGCCACCGAACAGCCTTGGCATCGGGGCCCTCAGGGTCTGCCGTTGCAGCATCAGGGCCGCGCCGGCTTCCAGGCGCCGCTGTCCAGGCCGGCCACCAGCCGGTCCACCGCTTCGCGGATGGCCAAGTCGAGCACCTTGCCGTTGAGCGTGGCGTCGTAGCTGGCCGTGCTGCCGAAGCCGAGGATCTCGCGCTCCGACAGCGTGTACTCGCCGCCGCCCTGCACCGAGTACACCACCTCCGACGTCAGCGGGTTGACGATGTTGAGCGTCACCTTGGCGTAGGCCACCTGCGTCTTGCCGCGGCCCAGCAGGCCGAAGAGGGCACGGTCGCCCACCTCCTTGCGACCGAACTCGCTGACCGAGCCGGTGACGAGGAAGTCGGCGCCGCGGATGGCCTGCGGCGCCTGGCGCAGCGCCGCCTCTTGCCGGGCCTCGGCCATGTTCTCGCGGTCGAGCACGCTGAAGCGGTTGCTCTGCTGCAGATGCGACACCAGGATGGTCTTGCTCTGAGAGCCGAGTCGGTCGCCCCCGTCGGCGAACATGCCGCGGCCGAAGCTGGAGCGGTTGTCGAAGTTGCCCACGGCGATGGGCGCGCGCGGGCCGGCCTGGGCCGGGGTCGCGGCGGCGGTCGTGCGCGAGGGCTCGATGGGGCGAGAGCTCTCGGTGGTGGCGCAGCCGGAAGACAGGCCGGCGATGAGCAGGACAGCTGCGGCGGTGCGGTGGATGTTCATGTGGCGATCCGTGGCGACGAGGGGTTCCAGGGGCGGTCGTGCCTCGCGGGCACGGAGCCGAATCCGGCTCGGACTGGACTGTGCGCCTGCGAGGCTGCTGCGCCATGGCTCCGGTCGCCAAAGGCCGGCCGTCCGGCGCGAGCGCGCCGGGCGGCAGCGCGAAATCCGGCCTCGGCGCGAAACCGCGCAATGCGGGCGCCAATGCCGCCTTTGGCGGCGTTGTCAGGCGATCGGCAGGGCTACGATGAGGCTGGCCTCCGGTACCCCCGCGCTGCGGTTCACCACACGGCCACCCGTCGCCCACGCCCACCAGCCCAGCCCGCACGCCCGATGCGAAGCCACGCCCACCCCGAGCCGGCCCCACCGCCCGACGGGTCAGTGCCGACACGAGGCGCCACAGCGGCGCCGGGGACTGCTGCGGCCAATCCGGCAGTCTCGCAAGGCACGCTGCGGGCCACCGAGCCGCACGAGGCCGCCGTGGCGCTGGCGACCCTGCCGGTCTACGCCGGCTGGCTGCTCGCCTACGCGGGCTTGGTGATCCTGGAGGTACTGGCCATGCAGCTGCCGCTGAGGGCCAGCGCGGCGGCAGCCTTCGAGTACTGGACGCACCTGGCCTTCGCCGGCGCGGTCGGATGGGCGGCGCTGGCCTGGGTTCATTCACGCCGGCCCGCGGGTTGGCAGCCCACCGGAGCGCGGGCGCTGCTGGCCATGGGCGCGGTACACCTGGCGGTCAGCGCGTTGGCCGTCGAGGCGCTCCGCATGGCGCTGCATGTGGCTGTACACGGCTTGCCCGACGCCGCAGGGTTGACGACGGTGACCACCGGCTGGCGGCATCGCCTCTCGGGCGTGGCGACGATCATCACCCTGCCGGCGCTGGCCCTGGCGGCCTGGCGGCTGCGCTCGCGGCGCGTGGCGCAGTGGCAGCAGCGGCTCGCCGCGGCCACCGCCGACCAGCAGGGCGCGCGCCAGGAACTCATCGAGTCGGAATTGCTGGCTTTGCAGGCTCAGGTCGAGCCCCACTTCCTTTTCAACACTTTGGCGCACATCCGCTGGCACTTCCGGCATGACCCGCTGCACGCCAGCTCGATGCTCGAGCGGCTGGTTCAGTTCGCGCGCGAACTGCTGCCCGCGGCTCGTGGCGCGGCCGTGCCGATGCGGGTCGAGCTGGGGCTGGTGCGGCACTACCTGGCGCTGCTGTCCCTGCGACTGGGCCCTCGGCTGCGCTGGGAGATCGAGGTGCCGGACGACCTGCTCGGCGCGCAGGTCCCTTCCATGGGGCTGCTGACGCTGGTGGAGAACGCCATCCAGCACGGCATCGGGCGGCTCGGCCGCGGCGGTACGGTGCAGCTGCAGGCGCGCGCCGAGGGCGGGCGGCTGATCATCGAGGTGCTCGACGACGGCGCCGGCCTCGGTGGCGGGGCGGGCGCCAACGTCGGCCTGGCGAACCTCCGTGCCAAGCTGCTGTTGATGGCCGGCGACGCCGCCCGCTTCGAGCTGCGCAACCGCGCCGGCGGCGGCGCGCGCGCCGTCATCACGCTGCCGCTGCAGCGCGAAGGTCGCACCGAGGCGGCCGCACCGCCGTTCCCCGTCACGCCCCAGGGCCTGCCCTGGGGGCTGCTGGTGGCCGGCATCGGCGCGCTGTGGGCCTGGCAGTTGCTCGTCACGGGTCTGATGCCGGAAAACAACCCCGCCGAGTGGCCGCGCGCGCTGGTGGACGTGCCACTGCTGGGCGCCAGCATGCTGCCTCTGGCGGCGCTGGCCTGGCGGGTAGCACCCGAGGGTCAGGGGTCGATGACCTTGCAGGGCGCCGCACTGCTGGCGGGCGCGCTGCTGGGCGTGAGCCTGTCGCAGGACCTTCTGTCCAGCGGCGTCCCGCTGCTGCCCTGCGACGGCCCGGGCGGCTGTGCGCGTGACGCCCTCGATGCCGCGATCCTGGTGCCGCAGGCCTGGTTCTGCGGCGCGCTCCTGGCCTGGGCAGCGCGCGTGCGGATCGTTCACGCGCAGACCCAGCAGCGCGCGCTCGGGCTGGCCGCGCAGAGTGTCGAGTTGCGCCGCCACGCGGCTGCGGCGCGGTTGCGCGCGGCGCGCGCGCGCGCCGAGCCGGCCGACTTGGCGCGACTGCTGCAGCAGCTGCAGGAGCGTTACGACGCCTCGCCCATCGAGGGCGAAGCCATGCTGGATGCGCTGACGAGCTACCTGCGCTGCGTGGCCGAAACCGCGCACTGCGCGCGCGTGAGCCTGCATGGCGAGCTCGAGGTGGTGCGCGCCTTCGCCGCGCTGGTGCGTACCTCGCGGCCGGGCGGGGCAGGCGAGTTGCTGCGCATCGAGGTCAGCGAGCGGGTCGACCTCGCCGCCCAGCTAGAACCGCTGCGCCTGGTGCAGCCGCTGCGCTTGTTGTGGGACGCAGCGCCGTCGGCGCCGCTGTCGCTTTACCTGGTGGCACGCACGCCGAGCGGACTGCAGGCGACCGTGTCCTGCGCGCCGATGGTGCCCGATGCCGACGCCGCGGCGTTGGCGCACTGCCTGGTCACGTTGGGCGCCAGCACCGCGTGCAGCCCCGACGGATCGATGCACTGGAGGCTGGATGTCGAAGTCTTCTGAACCTGCTGGTGCCACGGCGCCGAACCCCGAGCCCCTGGGCACCGCGCCCACGGCGGTGCTGGCAGACGACGAGGCGCCGCTTCTGGCGCAGCTCGAGGATCTGCTGCGGCGCCTGTGGCCCGAGTTGCGCGTGGTGGGCCGCGCCGACAACGGCGTCGACGCGATCCGCCAGGTCGAGCTGCTGCGTCCCAGCATGGCCTTCCTCGACATCCAGATGCCCGAAATCGACGGGCTGCAGGTGGCCAGCCGCGTCGGCGCGCACACGGCCGTGGTGTTCGTGACAGCCTACGACGAGCACGCCGTGGCCGCGTTCGAGCGCGACGCGGTCGACTATGTGCTCAAGCCCGTGACCAGTGCGCGCCTGTACGACGCCGTGCTGCGCATGCAGCGCCGGTTGGGACGGCCGGCGGCAGAAGGCTCCGCGGCGGCTTCCGCGCGCGCGGGCGAGCGCGCCGACGGCCTGGTCCCGCCGAGCGGGCCGCTGCGCTGGATCACGGTGAACGAGGGCAGCGACTTGCGGCTGCTCACGGCCGACGAGATCGTGTACTTCGAGGCCGACAACAAGACCGTGCGCGTCGTCACCGGCGGCGGACAGTTCGCGGTGCGCCGCTCGCTCCGCGAACTGGCCGCCGAACTCGACGCGACGCAGTTCTGGCAGGTCCACCGCGGCTACATCGTCAACTCCGCGTTCCTGATGGGCCTGACGCGCGACTTCCGCGGCAAGCTGCGGCTTCGCCTGCGCGGCAGATCCGAGACGGTTCCCGTGTCGGACACCTTCGCGGACCGGCTGCGCGAGCTCTGAGCGCCGAAGGAGCGGTCCTGCCGCGCCGGCCTTCACAGTACACGGCCTCTCCGCAAGGCACCCAGGCGACCGCGCACGCGAGAGGCGCCCGACTGCAGCAAGTCCAGCTGCGCACCGGCATGGGCATGCGTGATGGCCATCCCCAGCGCATCGGCGGCGTCGGGGCCGGGCAGGCCGGGCAGCGCCAGCAGGCGCTGCACCATGGCCTGGACCTGCGCCTTGGCCGCCAGGCCGTGGCCGACCACCGATTTCTTCATCTGCAGCGCCGTGTACTCCGCCACCGGCAGCCCGGCGCTGACCAGCGCCGCCAGCGCCGCCCCGCGCGCCTGGCCCAGCAGCAGCGTGCTCTGCGGGTTGACGTTGACGAAGACGATCTCCACCGCCGCGCCGTCGGGCGCGTAGCGGCGAGCGACCTCACCGATGCCGTCGACGATGATCTTCAGCCGTGCTGGCAGGTCGCCGCGTGGCGCCTCGGCGGTGGCGATCGTGCCGCTTGCCACGTAGCGCAGGCGCTGGCCTTCGGCATCGACAATGCCGAAGCCGGTGCGCTGCAGGCCGGGATCGATGCCGAGAATCCTCACGGTCGTGTCCCTGGGTCGGCGCGCCGGCGAGAGCCTGGCGAGGCATCAAGCTGCCGCCGCGGAACCGGCTCTGCCGGGCCGCTGGGGGCGCCCCCCTGGGGGGGAGCGCCGAAGGCGCTTCGGGGGGGAGTCACACCAGGTACCAGCGCACGAAGTGGAAGAACACCGGCGCCGCGAAGCACAACGGGGCCACGCGGTCCAACAGGCCCACGGCGCCGGTGACGGAACTTCGGTTGCCCCAGTAGCGCACGCCCGCGTCCTTCTTCAGCGCCCGCATCACCAGCTCGCCCAGCGAGCCGCAGCCGGCCGCCACCAGCGCCATCGTCGCCGCCTGCCAGGGTCCGGTGGGCGTGATCCAGAACAGCGCCGCACCCACCAGCGCCGCCGCCGCGAGGCCCAGGCCGACGGCCCGCCACGAGAAGCTGCGGTCGATCTGCCGCGCCACAGGCCGGCGGCGCAGACGGCGGCTCGCCGTCTCCTGCGTCAGCTGCGCCGCGGCCGTCACCATCACCAGAAAGAACAGCAGGAAGGCGCCGCGCCCGGCGTAGCCCGACAGGTCCAGCAGCAGCAGCGCCGGCGCGTGGCTCAGGCCATAGACGCAGACCATGATCCCCCACTGGATCTTGGCGTTGCGCTCCAGGAAGCGCTCCGGGTCGCCGGCCAGCGCGCCGGCCACCGGGATGGCCAGGAACACGTACACCGGCACGAACACGGTGAACAGGTCGAAGGCGCGCGTGCCCACCAGCACGTACTGCAGCGGCAGCGCCACGAAGAAGGCCAGGATCAGGCTGCGGTGGTCACCGCGCCGGGTGTGCACCAGCGTGATGAACTCGCGCAGTGCCAGGAACGAGATCACGCCGAACGCGATGGTGGCGCCCAATGGGCCGCTCACCCAGGCCACCCAGAACAGCAGCGCGCCCAGCCACAGCGCGCGCAGGTCGCGGCGGAGGTTGCGGCGGCGCTCGCGCCGCTCCGGGCCGTCGTCGCCGACGCGGCGCGCCGTCACGGCCAGGATGAGCGCGCTCAGCAGCACCAGCACGCCGAACAGGGCCACGAACAGCAGGCCGACCTGCTGGTCGGTGTCGAGGCGCCGCAGCGCGGCCAGGGCGTCCAGCATTCAGCCCCCGCTGCCGGCCGGGCGCAGGGCCAGGACGGCGTCGCGCGCGCGCTCGAGAAAGGCGCGCTTGTCCTCGCCCTCGGCCAGCTGCAGCGGCGCGCCGAAGGTCACGGTGCACAGCACGGGCACGGGCACGACCTCGCCCTTTGGCATGACGCGCTGCACGTTGTCGATCCACGCCGGTACCAGCCGCACGCCCGGGAACTGCTGCGCGAGGTGGAACAGGCCGCTCTTGAACGGCATGGGCTCGCCGCGCGCGCTGCGCGTGCCTTCCGGGAAGATGACCAGCGAGTTGCCCTGCTCCAGCGCCGCGACCAGCGGCTCCAGCGGGTCCTGCTCGGGGTTGGCGGTGCGCGAGCGGTCCACGTACACGGCGTGGAACACCTCGGTGGTGAGCCAGCGGCGGAACGGGCTGCCGGCCCAGTAGTCGCGCGCGGCGATGGGCCGCGTGCTCGAACGCAGCTCGTGCGGCAGCGCCGCCCAGATCAGCACCCAGTCGAGGTGGCTCTGGTGGTTGGCGAAATAGATGCGCTGCTCGGCCATCGGCGGGCAGCCCTTCCAGTGGCCCTGCGCGCCGGTGACGAGCCGCGCGATGAAGGCCAGCAGAGCGCCGGTGATGGACGCGAGCGACATGCCGGGATGCTAGCCCCGGCGGGCTTCAGTGCCGAAAGTGCCGTGTGCCTGTGAAGACCATGGCCACGCCGCGCTCGTCGGCGGCCTTGATGACCTCGTCGTCGCGCACGCTGCCGCCGGGCTGTATGACGCAGGCCGCGCCCTCGTCGATGACGATGTCGAGGCCGTCGCGGAATGGGAAGAAGGCGTCGCTGGCCACCGCCGAGTCCGCCAGGCTCAGGCCCGCGGCGTTGGCCTTGACGCGGGCGATGCGGGCGCTGTCCAGGCGGCTCATCTGGCCCGCGCCCACACCCAGCGTCATGCCGCCGCCGCAGAACACGATGGCGTTGCTCTTCACGAACTTCGCCACCTTCCAGGCAAACATCAGGTCGTCCATCTGCTGCGGGGTGGGCGCCTGCTTCGTGACCACGCGCAGCTCGGCGGCGCCGACGTTCTTGTTGTCGGGCGACTGCAACAGCAGGCCGCCGCCGACCCGCTTGCTGTCGACGGCATTGACGCCACTGCCGGCCGGCACCTCGAGCACGCGCAGGTTCTGCTTGGGCGCCAGCACGGCCGCCGCCTCGGGCGTGACGGCCGGCGCGATCATCACCTCGACGAACTGCTTGTTGTCGCCGATCTGGCGCGCCGTGGCCTCGTCGAGCGGGCGGTTGAAAGCGATGATGCCGCCGAAGGCCGAGGTCGGATCGGTCTGCCAGGCCTTCTGGTAGGCCTCGGCCAGCGTGGCGCCCACCGCCGCGCCGCAGGGGTTCGCGTGCTTGACGATCACGCAGGCCGGCGCGTCGAAGCTGCGCGCGCACTCCCAGGCGGCGTCGGCGTCGGCGATGTTGTTGTAGCTCAGCGCCTTGCCCTGCAGCTGCCGGTAACCGGCCAGCGTGCCGGGCGGCGGGCTGGCCTCGCGGTAGAAGGCGGCGCTCTGGTGCGGGTTCTCGCCGTAGCGCATGTCCTGCGCCTTCACGAACTGCGCCGTCCACACCGCCGGCCAGGCCTCGCGCGCCGGCACGGCATGGCCGACGTCCTCGGCGCCCGGGGCCACCGAGCCCAGGTAGTTGGCGATCATGCCGTCGTAGGCTGCCGTGTGCGCGAACACCTTCTTCGCCAGCATGAAGCGCGTGCGGCGCTGCACGCCACCGGCGGCCATTTCGGCCAGCACCTGCGCGTAGTCGGCCGGGTCGATGACCACGGCCACGCCGTCCCAGTTCTTGGCCGCGGCGCGCAGCATCGCGGGGCCGCCGATGTCGATGTTCTCGATGGCGTCGTCGAGCGTGCACTCGGCGCGTGCCGTGGCCTGCGCGAAGGGATAGAGGTTCACCACCAGCAGGTCGATGGCGCCGATGCCGTGCTGGGCCAGCGCGGCCATGTGCCCAGGTACGTCGCGCCGCGCGAGCAGCCCGCCGTGGATGCGCGGGTGCAGCGTCTTGACGCGGCCGTCCAGCATCTCGGGAAATCCGGTCACCTCGGCCACCTCGGTGACGGCCAGGCCAGCGTCGGCCAGCAGGCGCGCCGTGCCACCGGTGGACAGCAGGCGCACGCCCTGGCTGGCCAGCGCGCAGGCGAAGTCGACGATGCCAGTCTTGTCGGACACCGAGAGGAGCGCGGTCTTCATGGCTTGATGAGCTTGTGGTCGAGCAGCTTGCGCCGCAGCGTGTTGCGGTTGATGCCGAGCCAGTCTGCCGCCCTGCTCTGGTTGCCGTCGGCGTGGCGCATCACCACCTCGAGCAGCGGCTTCTCGGCGGCGGCGATGAACAGGCGGTGCAGGTCGTCGGGCTCGGCGCCGCGCAGGTCCGCGAGGTACTGCTCGACGCTTTCGCGCACGCAGGCATCTATGGCCTTCCGGCTCATGCGGCCAGGACCTCGGTGCCGTCGCTGGCGGCGTCGTTGGCCGCCGGCCCCACTGGCAGTGGGAGGCGCTCGTGCACAGTGGCCAGCCTGTCGAAGAACGCCGCCACGGCATCGTGCTGCGCGTGCGCGTCGTCCAGCGTGTTGATGTGCTGACGGAAACACTCGCCGCCCGGCAGGCCGCGCACGGCCCAGCCAATGTGTTTGCGGGCGCTCCGCACGCCGCTGAGCTCGCCGTGCAGCGCCAGGTGGTCCTGCAGGTGCTCGAGCAGCCAACCGCGCACCTCGGCCACGGTAGGCGGCAGGCGGTGCGTGCCGTGCGCGAGGAAGTGTGCGATGTCGCCGAAGATCCACGGCCGGCCCTGGGCCGCGCGGCCGATCATCACCGCGTCGCAGCCGGTGCTGCGCAGCACCTCGGCGGCCCGCTCGGGGCTGCCGATGTCGCCGTTGGCCACCACCGGGATGCGAAGCGCCGCCTTGATGGCGGCCACCGTCTCGTGCTCGGCCGTGCCGCCGTAACCCTGCTCGCGCGTGCGGCCGTGCACCGTGAGCAGCGCGATGCCGGCATCCTGCGCCGCGCGGGCCAGCACCGGCGCGTTCTTCGCGTCGGCGCACCAGCCGGTGCGCATCTTCAGCGTCACGGGCACGCCGCGCGGCGCGCAGGCGGCCACCACGGCCTCGACGATCGCGATGGCCAGGCGCTCGTCCTGCATCAGCGCCGACCCGGCCCAGGCCCGGCACACCTTCTTGGCCGGGCAACCCATGTTGATGTCGATGATCTGCGCGCCGCGGTCGATGTTGTGGAGCGCCGCGTCCGCCATCTCGGCGGGGTCCACGCCCGCGATCTGCACCGCGATGGGCCCGGGTTCGCCGGCGTGATCGGCGCGGCGAGAGGTCTTCAGCGAGTTCCACAGCTCGCGCCGGCTCGTCACCATCTCGCTGACCGCGTGGCCCGCGCCGAGGCGGCGGCACAGCATGCGGAAGGGCCGGTCCGTCACGCCGGCCATCGGCGCCACGAACAGGTTGTTCGGCAGGGTGAACGCGCCGAGGCGCAGCGGTTTCAGCACGTCGGGCTGCTCAAAAATGCGGCGCGAGTATAGCCCCGAGGTCGCCACGAAAGAGGCCGCCCGCAGGCGGCCTTCTCGTGCGCGAAAGACGGATGTCGATCAGCGCAGTGCGATGGGCTTGACGTCGCGAGCAGGCGAGCCCACGAACAGCTGGCGCGGGCGGCCGATCTTGTACTCGGCGTCGCCGATCATCTCGTCGAGCTGCGCGATCCAGCCCACTGTGCGCGCCAGTGCGAAGATGGCAGTGAACAGGCTCACCGGGATGCCCAGGGCGCTCTGCACGATGCCCGAGTAGAAGTCGACGTTCGGATAGAGCTTGCGGCTGACGAAATAGTCGTCCTCCAGCGCGATCTTCTCCAGCGTCATCGCCAGCTTGAACAGCGGGTCGTCCTGCAGCCCGGTGGCCTGCAGCACCTCGTGGCAGGTCTCGCGCATCAGCTTGGCGCGCGGGTCGTAGTTCTTGTAGACCCGGTGGCCGAAGCCCATCAGCTTGACGTTGGAGGTCTTGTCCTTCACCTGCCTGATGAACTCGCCGATCTTCTCGACGCCGCCCTGCTTCTGGATGTCCTTCAGCATGGTCAGCGCCGCCTCGTTGGCGCCGCCGTGCGCCGGGCCCCACAGGCAGGCCACGCCGGCGGCGATGGCCGCGAACGGGTTGGTGCCCGAGCTGCCGCACAGGCGCACGGTGGAGGTGCTGGCGTTCTGCTCGTGGTCGGCGTGCAGGATGAAGATGCGGTCGATGGCGCGCACCAGCACCGGGTTCGGCACGTAGTCCTCGCAGGGCGTGGCGAACATCATGCGCATGAAGTTCGCGCTGTAGCTGAGGTCGTTCTTCGGGTAGATGAAGGGCTGGCCGACGCCGTACTTGTAGGCCATGGCCACCAGCGTGGGCATCTTGGCGATCAGCCGGTGCGCGGCGATGGTGCGGTGCTGCGCGTTGTGGACGTCGGTGCTGTCGTGATAGAAGGCCGACAGCGCCCCCACCAGGCCCGTCATCACCGCCATCGGGTGCGCGTCGCGCCGGAAGCCGCGCAGGAAGAACTGCATCTGCTCGTTGACCATCGTGTGGTACGTGATGGTCTTGACGAAGCTGTCGCGCTCGGCCTGCTGGGGCAGCTCGCCGTTGAGCAGCAGGTAGCAGACCTCGAGGAAGTCGCAACCGGTGGCCAGCTGCTCGATCGGGTAGCCGCGGTAGAGCAGCTGGCCCTTGTCACCGTCGATGTAGGTGATGGTGCTGTTGCACGAGGCCGTGCTCAGGAAGCCGGGGTCGTAGGTGAACTTGCCGGTCTGTGCGTAGAGCTTGCGGATGTCGATGACGTCCGGTCCGATCGAGCCCTTGTAGAGGGGCAGCTCCATGCTGGGGCTGCCGTCGCTGAACGAAAGCGTGGCTTTCACGTCGGAGGGGGTCATCGCAGGGGCCTTTCTTCAGAGGGTGTGCTTGGCGGGTACCGGGATGGGCGACTGGCGCAGCTGCACCAGCACCTCGCGGACTTCGGGCAGGTCGATCTCGCCGGCGAGCGGCACGCGGCCGAGC
>JBILSW010000197.1:0-5749 GCA_044371895.1 Rubrivivax sp. | reverse complement strand
CGTGCCGGTGGGCTTCATGTGGTTCGAGGGCTTCGCGCGCCTCGTGCAGGCGGGCGTGGCGCTGCCCGGCCTGCAGGCATCGGGCCGGCCGGGCGACGCCACCCGCGTGGCCCTGGAGGGCTACCCCGGCCTGCTGGCGCACGAGCTCATCGGCCGCACCAGCTACAAGAACAGCGAGGCGCCCGAGCGCCTCTTGGCGCGCAAGAGCATCGTCGAGGCGTTGGAGCAGGGCCGCACGCGGCTGGGCCTGCGGCTGAAGCTCACGCCCGCGCAGGCCGGCGCGCTGGTGGCCGACGCCAGCGGCGACCGCCTCGACGCTGTGCTGTGCCTGGTGCAGGCGGCCTGGGCGTCGGAGCAGCCGCGCCATGGGCTGCCCGAGGGCGTGGATCCGGTCGAGGGCTGGATCGCCACCGCGGGCTGAGCGCGGCCACGCCCCCATGTCGCCCGACGACTGGTTCGCCTCGCGCGGCTGGCAGCCCTGCGGCTTCCAGCGCGAGGTGTGGGCCGCCATGCAGGCGGGCCGCAGCGGCCTGCTGCACGCCACCACCGGCAGCGGCAAGACGCTGGCGGTGTGGGTCGGTGCGCTGCTGCGCGCGCGCACGCAGCCTGCCGCGGCGGGCCTGCAGGTGCTGTGGATCACGCCCATGCGCGCGCTGGCCGCGGACAGCACGCGGGCCCTGTCCGAGCCGCTGGCAGGACTGGCCCCGATGTGGCGCGTGGGCCAGCGCACCGGAGACACGCCCACCGCCGAGCGCGCGCGGCAGGACCGCCGCATGCCCGAGGCGCTGGTCACCACGCCCGAGAGCCTGACGCTGCTGCTCACGCGCGAGCGCGCGGCGGCCGAGCTGGCCGGCATCCACACCGTCGTCGTCGACGAGTGGCACGAGCTCATCGGCAACAAGCGCGGCGTGCAGCTGCAGCTGGCGCTGGCGCGGCTGAAGCGCTTCAACCTCGGCCTCGTGGTCTGGGGACTCAGCGCCACCCTGGGCAACCTGCACGAGGCCATGGCCACGCTCACCGGCCAGGACGACGCCACGCTGGTGCGCGGGGTGCACGACAAGGCGCTGGTCATCGACACGCTGTTGCCGGCCGAGCCCGGCCGCTTCAGCTGGGGCGGCCACCTGGGCGCGCAGATGCTGGATCCGGTGGTGCGCGAGATCGAGACCAGCAGCACCACGCTGGTGTTCACCAACACGCGCAGCCAGGCCGAGACCTGGTACCAGCTGCTGCTGGACGAGCGGCCCGACTGGGCCGGGCTCGTGGCCCTGCACCACGGCAGCCTGGACAAGGCCGTGCGCGAGTGGGTGGAGTCGGGGCTGAAGGAGGGCCGGCTCAAGGCGGTGGTCGCGACCTCGAGCCTGGACCTCGGCGTGGACTTCCTGCCCGTGGAGCGCGTGCTGCAGATCGGCAGCGCCAAGGGCGTGGCGCGGCTGCTGCAGCGCGCCGGCCGCAGCGGCCACGCGCCGGGCCGCACCAGCCGCGTGACGCTGGTGCCCACCAACACGCTGGAACTCGTGGAAGCCGCCGCCGCCCGCCGCGCCGCGGAGGCCGGCCGGGTGGAGAGCCGCGCCAGCCCCGAGGCGCCGCTGGACGTGCTGGTGCAGCACATCGTCACCGTGGCCACCGGCGGCGGCTTCGAGGCCGACGCGCTGTTCGACGAGGTGCGCTCGGCCCCCGCCTACCGCGCGCTGCCGCGCGAAGCCTTCGACTGGGCGCTTCGCTTCTGCGAGCGCGGCGGCGACAGCCTGTCGGCCTACCCCGAGTACCACCGCATCATTCAGGGCGCCGACGGCCGCTGGCACGTGGCCGATCCGGGCATCGCGCGCCGCCACAGGCTGATGGTCGGCACCATCGTCTCCGACGCGTCGATGGCCGTGAAGTGGGCCAGCGGCGCCGGCGCGGGCGCCACCTTGGGCCACGTCGAGGAAGGCTTCATCGCGCGGCTGAACAAGGGCGACTGCTTCGTGTTCGCCGGTCGCGTGCTGGAGTTCGTGCGCACGCACGAGATGGCAGCGCTGGTGCGCGTGGCCGCAAAGTCGCGCGGCGTCGTGCCGGCCTGGGCCGGCGGCAAGATGCCGCTCTCAAGCGAACTGGCCGAGTCGGTCCAGGCGCTGCTCGAGGGCGCTGCCGGCGGCGACTTTGCCGAGCCCGAGCTGCGGGCCGCGCTGCCCATGCTGCAGGCGCAGGCCCGGCTGTCGCGGCTGCCAATGCGCGACGCGCTGCTCGTGGAGCGCTTCGACAGCCGCGAGGGCCACCACGTCTTCCTCTACCCCTTTGCCGGGCGCAACGTGCACATCGGGCTGGCGCAGCTGCTGGCCTGGCGGCTGGCGAACCGGGTGCAGGACGCCCGGCCCAACACCTTCTCGCTCAGCGTCAACGACTACGGGCTGGAGATCGTGGCCGCGGCACCGCTGCCCGAAGGCGCGCTCGACGACCCGGCGCTGTTCGGCACGCAGGACCTGCTGCACGACGTGCTGGCCAGCCTGAACAGCGGGCAGCTCGCGCAGCGCCGGTTCCGCGAGATCGCGCGCGTGGCCGGGCTGGTGTTCGGCGGCTACCCGGGCGCGCCCAAGAGCCTGCGCCAGCTGCAGGCCTCGAGCAGCCTGTTTTTCGAGGTCTTCCGCCAGTACGACGCCGGCAACCGGCTGCTCACCCAGGCCGAGGGGGAGGTGCTGGCGCAGGAGCTGGATCTCTCGCGCCTGCAGGCGACGCTCGCGCGGCTGCAGGCGCTGCCCCGGCCCGTGTTGACGCTGCCGGCGCCAAGCCCGTTTGCGCTGCCGCTGATGATCGAGCGGCTGCGCGAGCAGCTCAGCACCGAGAAGCTCAGGGACCGCCTGGAACGCCTGGTGGCCGAGGGCGAAGCGGCGCTGGCCGTGCAGGGCGGCACGCCGCGCCGGCGGCGGCGTCGGGCATGATGGCCGTCGTGAACCAAGCTCCATCGTGCGTGCTGGCCGGGTCGCTCCTGACGGTGGCGCTGGCTGTTGCCGCTCCGCCTGCCGATGCACAGTCCCGGCCACGCCCTGCCCAGGGCCAGCAGGGCCTGGTGGTGGCCGTGAGCGACGGCGACACGCTCACGCTGCGCCTGCCCGATGGCCAGCGCGTGACCGTGCGGCTGCGCGACATCGACGCCCCCGAGATCTGCCAGCCCTGGGGCCCCGAGGCCAAGGCCGCGCTGTCGGAGCTGGCGCTGAACAAGCTGGCCATCCTCACGCCCTCGGGCCGCGACGGCTTCGGCCGCGTGGTGGGCCGCGTCATGGTGGAGGATCTCGACGTGGGCCGCCGCCTCGTGGAGGAGGGCCACGCCTGGAGCACGCGCACCCGGTACGACCGCGGCCCGCTGGTCAAGCAGGAGCGCATGGCCAAGGCGCTGGGGCGCGGCTTGCATCCGCAGTTGCCCAGGGCCGTGCCGCCCTGGGAGTGGCGGCGCGACAAGGGGCCCTGCCCGAAGCCGTGAACGGGCATCGGGCGGATGACGTTCGGTGGGTCTGAAGCCGACAGAGCCGGGAGGTGCCGCCTGCACACCAGACTCGGCTTGAGAGACCGCGCTGTACTGAGCTCGGAAGACGAATGCGGAGCTTCTGCTTGAGGCTGCCGCCGTCGCTCAACGACTGCGTTGCGACAGGCATCTGTCGACCCAGTTCGGGCATCCTGCCGTCGAGGTTGACTGCTGCAAAGCAGTCGCACGAAACGGCCGCATGGCCCCCGTGATCTAGGGAAGGAGACCCTTGCGCCAGTTTAGCGGCGACGAGTTCAAGATCATCGGGGCCGCTCTTCGAACGGCCGATGATCGAGAAGACCCCGACTCACCTTGGGGCTGGATCCGCAGCCGCCGCCCAAGGGCGGGGCGCGCGAGGCGGTGCACCTTGCTCCCTGAGCCGCGCTGGCCCTCAAGAGCTACTCGCACTGGGCTGCAACGCCAAAATGCAACTGGGGCGGCGCTGCGTGCCGCCCCGAAACGGCGCCAACGAATTCAAGGTTAACCCTGGCGCCGAGGTGGAAGGCGCCGCTTGCAGACCGGCAACGATCTGCCGAGTGGGCGCGACCAGACGGCACGGGCACCGTATCTACCGCTCCCGGAGTCCCATCTAGGGCCTTGCTGATGGCGCCTTAACTTGCTATGTTGTGCATCGTTGCAAGCTCGGAGCGCGTCGATGCTGCGACCGTCGCAGGCCCCCGACGGTCGCCGGAATCCCTTACCTAGAACCCAGCAACGGTTGCATGGGCGCCGCCACTCATGACGTCGGCGCGAGAGGGCGCCGAAAGTCTGCCGAACAGAGTTGGGAGCGACATCGTGAGATTGCTTGGTTTTCAGTTTCCGGCTCTCAAACTATACGAAGAGCAGGCGTTGGAGTTAAGGGTCGTGAATGACGACGCAGACCCTAAGGCTTTCAAGGAAGCCTCCAAGGATAACAACACCGCACCGAAGAAGGACGAAAAGGCCTCCGGCACCGTTGCGTGGAATCGCTACGACAAGCTCGGGCAGGCGAGTATCCTGATCGCCAAGATCAGCCTGGGAAAGGTCAACGACTACGGCCTCTCTGCGTGGACCGAGATCGTTGAGGATGCCACGACGAAAAAAATCCCACTTCCCTCAAGCCTGAAGACCCGGCTCCCGGCTGTTGAGAATGCCAAGGAGGCGCGCGATGCGGCTGCCCGCGCAGCGACCGCGCTGAACACTGCGGAGTCGGAGCCGACGCGCATTAGCAAGAAGGATTTGGTGACGTGGAAAGAGAAACAAACCAAGATGGCGCTCGAGCGCGCGCAGCAACAGAAGCAGGCGGACGACCGCGCCCAGATCGCGCTGAGTTCGATCGACATCACTGAGAAGGCCGGCGACGTGTTGCTGTCGACGGCGTGGAAGGCCGTCGACAAGGGCATTGGCAATCTTCAGTGTCGCGGGT
Organism: Rubrivivax sp.; assembly: GCA_044371895.1. Lineage (GTDB taxonomy): Bacteria > Pseudomonadota > Gammaproteobacteria > Burkholderiales > Burkholderiaceae_C > Rubrivivax. The sequence goes on along the minus strand of JBILSW010000197.1, from coordinate 848 downwards.
ACATGATCGCTCGCCTGAACTACGCCGACCCGGGGGAAGGCATTGACGCCTACGAGTACCTGATTGCCTGCGCCACCAACGTTGTCAAGGACGAGGCCGGCTTCCGGGCGCACATCGGCAAGTCAGGTGGGCAGGTGCATGTAGAAGAAATCCTGGCGTCTGCGCTAGGCACGCTCCTGAGTGCGCTCACCGATTACCAAGACACTGCCCTCGCATGGAAGGGCGAGACATTCGCAGAGAAGCGCCCGCACGGCCAGAAACGACCATCGAAGGACGAGACGGAAACCAAGAAGGAACCGGCTCAGTCGCCGGCCAAGTTCGACCTCAAGAAGCTCAGGGTGAGGGCGACCATCCGATTTGTCGGCAAGCAAACAGGAGTCTGCGACGCGTGCAGCGGCACTATCCGCCAAGTTACCGAGAAGCACGCCCCCAACGTGAAGTTCCTGGAGATTCACGCAGCCAAGCAGGGGTAGCTAGGAGCGTGGGCGGCAGAAGGGAAGTCCCTGACATCGCCGCACGCCGTGCAGACGTTTATGGAACATGAGCTACTGTAGTGCGCCCGAAGTCATGGAACCTATTGACGCAGTCATACTCCAATCCCCCAGGAGGCTGGAGCGATGCGGGTTGCCAAGAGGATCGAGTTGGACGCACAGACGCAGCGGGAGTTGCGGGTGCTGTCTCAGCGCAAGCGCATCGAGGTGCGGCTTCAGCAGCGTGCGCGAATCGTGCTGCTGGCCGCCAAGGGTCTGCAGAACAAGGACATCGCAGTCGAGGTCGGCCTGGACCGGCGTCAGGTGGCCCTGTGGCGTCAGCGCTTCCTCGACGGCGGCATCGACGCGCTTCGCAAG
>JBILSW010000007.1:0-19088 GCA_044371895.1 Rubrivivax sp. | reverse complement strand
CAGCACCACGGGTGCGACCGTGTCGTCGATGCGTTTCAGCGGATGGCCCAGTGCCAGCACCAACAACGACGCCGAAGGCTTGGCGTACCTGGGCAACGGCCTGCTCGTGGTGGCAGAGGAGCGGCTGCAGGACCTGTTCCTGTTCGGTTATGTGCCCGGTGGCAGCGTGAACCTGGCGCTGGCTCCCAGCGTGAACCTGGGCCCGACCGTGGGCAACGTCGGCATCGAAGGAATCTCCTTCGACCCGCGCGACGGCAAGCTGTTCGCCGTCAAGCAGGACAACCCGGCGCAGCTGCGCGGCGGCCTGGCCAGCTTCTCCCTGGGCGGGGGCAGCTTCGTGGAGCAGATCAGCTTCAGCGGTGTGAGCGGGCTGTTCGGGCTGGCCAGCCTGTCGGACATCGCCACACTGGGCGGCGTGGATGCGCTGGCGGGTACGCCGGCCGCCGACAACCTGCTGATCCTCAGCCTGGACTCGCGCCGCCTGATCGAGATCGACCGTGCCGGCAACACCCTGTCGAGCCTCGACCTGGCGGGCTTCACGCCGCAGGCCATCGAAGGCGTGACGATCGACCAGTTCGGCACCGTCTATATCGTGGCCGAGGACAGCGGCACGCCGAACTCGCGGCTGCTCGTGCTGACCCCGGTGCCGGAGCCGCAGGCTGCGGCGCTGATGCTCAGCGGGTTGCTGGCGCTGGCCTGGCTGTCGCGCAGGCGCCGCAGCTGAGACGCAGGGCATCGGCCAGTGGCCCCGCGGACGGGGCGATTGGTGTAAATGGTATAAACCGTTTACCCCAATCCACGAAGGAGTGCTGGTCATGAACACCCGAAAGTTCTCTGCCGAGCGCACTGACGCTAAGGCCCGTCGACCGGCCGCCGAAGCGGCGGCGCAGCCCACCCCGGCAAAGGCCCGCAAGCGCGCCGGGCCTGCGATGTCCGAGGCTGCCGCTGCGCCGTCGGCGGAGCCTGTTGCACCGGCCAGGAAGCCCGCAGCCACTGGAGCCAAGCTCGTCCGCGACAGCTTCACCATGCCGCAGGCGGATTTCGAGCTCGTCGCGCTGCTCAAGGCCCGTGCGCTCGAGTTCAAGCGGCCGACCAAGAAGAGCGAGCTGCTGCGTGCGGGCCTGCATGCCCTGAACAGGCTGAACGACAAGGCCCTGCAGGCGGCGCTGGAGTCGCTGACGCCGCTGAAGACCGGGCGACCCAAGAAGGCGGCCTGAGGCTCGGCGGCTCGCTGCGCATGCACGTGAGCCGGCAACCATGATTTCGGGTCGCGCCTGGTCCGCGAGCGCTCGCGAGTAGGCCGTACAGCGTGCCGTCCAGATGAGCCTTCATCGGGCCGTCAATGCAGGCGATCACGATGGCTGCATGGATCGACAGGCCATCCTGAGCATGTATGCGTACGAAGGCGGTGCTGCGACCGGGGTTGTTGCGCGGCGACGTCTCCAGCGTTCCTGGCATTGCGCGCGGCTGGCGCGCAATGCCGGCGCCTCGCCTTCGCTGCAATTGGCGGCCTGGCTGCACGAGCTGGGCGTGGTGCTCGCGGAAGCGGATGCCAGCCAGGCTGGTTCTTCGGTGGGCGCGCCCGGGGCAGATCACCACTCGCGCGCAGCGACCGTGCTGGCGCCCCTTTTCGGCCAGGGCGTGGCCCGGCCGGTCGGCTTGCAGGGCCAGGCCCTGCGCTGCCTGGCCAGCAGCAAGCCGGCCTTCCGCAAACGCATGTCCGCCGAAGCCCTCGCGTCGCTGGAGGAAGAAGGCGGGATTCAGTCGCTGAACGAAGCGCGGGAGTTTCTGCAGGCGCCTTTCGCGCCGCAGGCCATCCGCTTGTGCCTCTGGGCCGTCGATGCCCGAGATCCGGCCTTGTCCCCGCCTTCGATGGACGCCGCGCTCGATTCGCTCCGGCGGCTGATGTGGCTGCTCCAGACTGCCCCGTCCACGCGATCCGCCGGCTGGGCTCGCGGTGCTCGTCCGGGGATTGGTCGGCGTGCCGCCATCACGGGACCGCGCGACCGATCCGAGGCCCTCCCGTCGATACAAGGACAACTCTGACCCCAGCCCGAAGCCGACGCGACTTCGTCCTCCGATTGACTGCCGTGACTGCCGCCCTGGGCGGCGGCGCGGCCCTCACCGCCTGCGGTGGCGACGACGAGCAACCCGAGTTCCTGTACGGTGTGGCCAGCGGCGACCCGCTTGCCGACCGCGTGATCCTCTGGACGCACGCGCGCTGTCCGGGCCGCGACGGCAACCTCACGCTGTGCTGGGAGGTCGCCGATGACGCCGCGTTCACCCGCGTGGTGTCTTCAGGCCAGGCGACCGCCCGGCGCGACGCCGGTCACACCGTGAAGGTCGATGCCGCCGGCCTTGCAGCAGGCCGCACCTACTACTGCCGGTTCAGTGCGGCCGGTGCGCACTCGCCCGTGGGCCAGACACGCACCCTGCCTGCGACAGCCACCGAGCTGCGTCTGGCCGTGACGAGCTGCTCCAACTACCCGGCCGGCTTCTTCAACGTGTATGCGGACGTGGCCCGCAGCGATGCGGAATTCGCCATCCACCCGGGGGACTGCATCTACGAGTACGCGGCCGGCGGTTATGCCTCCGCCGGCGCGGCGGCTCTGGGCTGCAGCTCTGTGCCGGCCACCGAGGTGCTGTCGCTGGACGACTATCGCCGCAGGCATGCGCTGTACAAGAGCGACGCGGACTCCAAGACGCTGCATGCGCGGATGCCGATGATCGCCGTGTGGGACGACCACGAGATCGCGAACGACGCCTTCAGCGGCGGTGCCGAGAACCACGACCCCGCCACCGAAGGCAGCTGGGCGGCCCGGCGAGATGCCGCCCTGCAGGCCTACCACGAGTGGATGCCCATCCGCACCGGCGCAGAGCGCTCGCGCATCTACCGCAGCTTCAACTTCGGCAACCCGGTGCACCTGCACATGCTGGACACGCGGCTGTTCGGCTGCGACCCGCAGCTCGGCATCGGCGCCCTTGCCGGCCTCGAGGGCCCAGCCGCGCAGGCGGCGGTCACCGGGGCCTACACCTCGCCCGCCCGGCAGTTGCTGGGTGCCGAGCAGCAGGCCTGGCTGCAAGGACAGCTGGCTTCCAGCCCGGCCACCTGGCAGGTCCTGGGGCAGCAGGTGCTGGTGGGGCGCATGGAGTTCCCGGTGTCGGTGCTGGCAGCGCTGAACAGCACCGACACCTCGCCAGCCGCTGTCGCGGCCGGCACGGCGGCGATCACGGCCTGTCTCACGGCCAAGGCAACCCCCGCAGCGTTGCGGACGGCCGAGCAGGCGGCCTTGATGAGCCCGGCGGTCAACCCGATGCTGGGCTGCAACCTCGATGCCTGGGACGGCTACCTCGCCGCGCGCGAGACCGTGCTGGCCACCGCCCGGCAGCTGGGCCGCAAGCTCGTGGTGCTGGCGGGCGACACGCACAACGCCTGGCACAGCGACCTCACGCTCAAGGGGCTGGCTTCCCCTGCGCTGGCCGGCGTCAAGGTGGGCGAGGAGTTCGCCACGAGCAGCGTCAGCTCACCGGGGCTGGAGTCGTACCTGCCGCTGCCGCCGGCACAGGTCAAGGGCATCTTCGAGAGCGTGGTCGATGACCTCAACTGGATCGACCCTTCGCGCCGCGGCTACCTGAAGATGCGCTTCACGGCCGCCGAGGCGGTGGGCGAATGGGTGTTCATCGACACCATCACCAGCCGCAGCTTTGTGGCCAGCGTCGGACATACCGCACGGTGCACGGCTTGAGCCCGCGTTGAACCCTGGTCTCAGCCCGAGCGGCGGAACACGAAGTGGCAGATCAGTCCGGCCTCGATGCGTTGGTCGACGATGTTCAGCCGCCCTTCCTCGGACGCGCGCTGCAGCTCACGCGCCACGGCATCGTAGACATGGGAGTTCTCAAGTGTCGATCCGGCGCGGGGCAGGGTGACATCGGTGCCGATCGGCGACTCGATCAAGATGCGGGCGGCGAGGTGGGACAGTGTGTTCGGGTCTAACCGTTTGCGAGTTGACATCGTGGATCTGACGCGGCACGAAACGCCACCAATCTAAGGGCATGGCGAGCCGCTGGAATCGACCGAAACCCTGCCCAGATCAGCCTTGCCTGCGGGCAGCGACCGAAGAGTGATCCGAAAAGATCATGTCGGAAACCCTGGGTTTCAGGCCCGCGCGGGCATGAGGCGCCGCACCAGCATGACCAGGGCTGCTGCCGCGACCAAGCCGATGCCGAAGCGCCCTCCGGCTCGCAGCAGTTCCGCCGAGGCCACCAACCCGTGGAAGGCCGCTTCGCCGTGCGCATGGCGCAGCAGCTTCCAGATCTCGGCCAGCAGCACCACGGGCGCATCGGCCGCCACGAGCACGACTCCGGCCGGCAGCGCCAAGGCGGCACGCAGCGCCCATTCGATCCATCCTCTCGCAGGCCACGCCAGCAGCACCAACACCATCAGCAACGGTGCGACCCAGACCTGCGCCAGCGGGACTTCGGCACGGGCTCGCCCTCGCGGATGAGGCTTCACTACGGTGTTGCCCACACGCACCGGCTCGGCCAGACTCACCTCGAGGCGCAGTCGGTCGCGGCCTCCCGATCGCTCGACCGTGAGCGACCTCACGACGAAGGCCGGTTCGAGGAAGCCCAACCACGCCCTCGCAGCCGGCAGCATTGACTTCACAAGGGTCGGGCTCGCCGTCGTAGCCGGCAGGGCGAGCAAGGCCAGCGCAAGCAGCAGACGGAGCGCCCAATTCAGGGTCGGGCGAAGCGCTTCGTCCATGCCAGGAGCAGCGCGGCCAGCACCAGCACCATCCCCAGGGGTAGCCAAAGCGTGTGCAACGGATCGAACCACGACGGGTGGTGCAGGTGCGCCTTCAGAAGCAGCAACAGGCGCAACTGGTTGAGTGCGAAGGTGGCACCCAGCATCAAGGCCAGACCGATGAAGCGCCATCGCCAATCCATCGGAGCGGCCAGGGCGGCGCTGGCCGACAGCAGTGCGAGGTCAGCGCCCTCGCATCCGTGGAGCACGTTCAGTGAGCCCCCGTCCACCACCAGGCGGCTGCCCAGCGCCTGGGCGTTCAGAGTCGGGAACAGTCCCTGGACCAGCCATGCCGCGGGACGCACGGTGAAGTCCTCGATGAACCACTGCGCGATGCCCGGCCCGTGCACATAGACTGCATAGAGACCTGCGAACCAGGCCAGCCCGAATGCCAGAGGCGCCTTGCCTCCGCGGGCGAATGAAGTGGTCATCAGCGCTGGCGCCGGAGGGCCAACGCCGCCGCACCAGCGAGCAGCGCCAGAGCCCATGCCGGCAGTGGCACGTCCTCACCCGACGCGGGCTCGATCCAGCTCACGCGCAGTCGCGGCCTCGCGCTCTCGGTCGTGCTGTGCCGACTGGCCAGTCGGGAGGCGTTCTGCGAGCCCGACTCTGTGCCGATCATGATCCAGCCGTGGTTGGCGGAAGGTACGTCGATCCAGCCTTGCACGTCGTCGACGATTGCCGGCGTGCTGGCCCACACCACCGGTGCAGGCCAGCCGCTGACGGGCGTGGATGCGCTGGCCGTCGACAGGTAGTCTCCGCCCCGGACAGTCCAGCGCTGGTCTGGCCAGAAGCGGTGCGACCAGGTGCTGTCTCCGGAGCCGGCCGCAGCACCGACGCCGGCATCACCGCCGTTGGAGGGTCCCTCGCCCCAGGCTGCAGTGACCCTGTGCAGGGTCAGAGGCTGAGGCTCTCGTAGGCGGATCATGAAGGCCTCGACGCTGGCCGCCACGACCACGGAACCCGGTGGAATGGAGGAAAGGTCGAAGCGCATCAGCGCCCGCCGCACGACACCGGCGGCCAGCACCGATGTCCAGAGGTTGCCACCCTGGCCATCGGCGACGGCGTCGTAGGCCGTGCCGCCACCCTGCTGCGCGAACAGGGTGGCGTCGGCGACGGCGGTGAACACGGCTTCCGTCGAGGCGCGGGCCGGCAGCGCGGCAAGCCACGGTGCCGCCGCCAGCAGGCGGGTGGCTCGTCGCCGCGAGCTCATCGCCGGATCCTCCCGGGTTGCTTCGCTGACGTCTTCAGACGCGGCGCCGGCGCGCCAGCGCGCCAATCGCCATCAGGCCCGCACCCATCATCGCCCAGGTGCTGGCCTCGGGCACAGGCGCCGCATAGCTGAAGTCATCCACCACGATCACGCCCTTGAAGCTGATGGAGCGGATGTCCGCCGTGGGCCGGATGATGCCGACGAACTGTCCGGCGTTGAGGCTGTCCGGCGCCGTATCCACCACGAGGAGGTGGGTCTCGAGGAACACGTCGTCCGCCCCGTAGGCGGTCACCTCGATGGCGAAGGGCTGCACGCCATCGGCATAGTGGTTGACGAACGCGCCAGCGCCGCTCGTCAAGCCACCGTTGGCAAAGGTGAACCGCAACTCGCCGACGAAGTCGGACGCGGCGAACTTGTTGCCCGCGCCCCAGAGACCGTTCTGATTGAGGTCGGCGATGAACGCGCCGAGTTGCGAACCAGTGTCGCCGGTAAAGATGACATCGGCCGTCAGCGCCTCAGGCCCGGTGGTGATGAAGCCGTCGTAGGCCTCGAAGTCGACGGTGGTCGACGGCGCGGGCAACAGCGTGACGTCGTTGATCAGTGCCGCCTGGGCCTGAAGGGAGAAGGCCGAGGCCAGCACTGCGGCAAGAGGAATGAGCTTCTTCATGATGATGCTTTCGCTGTGGAATGAGTGACCGGGGCGCATCAGGTGCCGATGACGCCGCCGTCGTCCTTGGTGATGACGACCACCGCCGAGCGCGGCTTGCTCACCGCGGCCTGCGTCGTGGAGCCATTGGCCCCGCTGTCAGGCCAGGTGCTCTTGGAGGTGTAGGAGCCCGGAGCCCAGTCCTCGCCGGGATGCTGGATCCCCACGAACATGGTCTTGCCGTCAGGCGTGGTGACGACGCCGGTGGTCTCGCAGTTTCTCGGGCTGGTCAGGAATCGCGTGACCTTGCGCGTGGACGGGTCGGCCGCGAACATCGCGTTGCCGCCGATGTTGATCCAGTCGCCCAGGCCGTCGCCCTGTTGATCGGTCTGGATCCACAGCCGACCCTGCCGGTCGAACCACAGGCCATCGGGCGCGCCGAGGTCGTCGCCGTTGATGTTGCCCTTCAGGTTCGGAGCGGGGTTCAGCTTGTCGCCGCACTCGACGAAGATGTCCCAGGCGAAGGTGGTCGCCGCAGGGTCGTTGCCGGTCTCCGTCCAGCGGATGATGTGCCCGTAGCGGTTGTCGGGGCGTGGGTTCGCGGCGTCCACCGGCGGGCGGGCGCCGCCGGCGCTCGTGCTTCCGTCGGGAAGGTTCGACGACGGCGGGTTGCTTCCGCGCCGGTTGTTGTTGGTCAGGGTGAGGTAGACCTCGCGGGTGGTGGGATGCACGGCAACCCACTCAGGGCGATCCATCATCGTGGCCCCTACGCGATCGGCCGCCTGACGGGTGCGGATCAACACATCGGCCTGGCTCGTGAAGCCGTTGGCCGGGGTCAGACCACCCTCGCCGAACACCAGCGGCAGCCACTGGCCGGTGCCGTCGGCGTTGAACTTGGCCACGTACAGCGTGCCGCTGTCCAGCAGGTTGCGATTGGCGGCGCGGTTGGTCCTGTTGAACTTGCCGGCGCAGACGAACTTGTACATGTAGTCGTTGCGCTCGTCGTCGCCGGTGTAGAAGCAGATCGTGCCGTCCGGCGCCACTGCGAAGTCGGCGCTCTCGTGCTTGATGCGGCCCAGCGCGGTGCGCTTGACCGGTGTGGAACGCGGGTCGAACGGGTCGATCTCGACGACCCAGCCGAATCGGTTGGGCTCGTTGCGATTGCCCGGGGCGTTCAGGTCGAAGCGCGAATCGCCCAGGTGCCAGCGGTAGCCGAAGCCGCCGGCGGTGAGGCCGTAGCGCCGCTCGGCCGCAGTCTGTGTGAACGTTCCGTTGGCGCCGAAGTAGCCGTTCCAGTTTTCTTCGCAGGTGAGGTAGGTACCCCAGGGCGTGATGCCGTGCGCGCAGTTGTTCAGCGTCCCGAGCACCTGCGTGCCCGTCGGATCGGCCGCGGTCTTCATGGCTTCGGCGCCAGCGGCGGGGCCGCTCAGGCGCATCGGCGTGGCACCGGTGATGCGGCGTGCGAGCGCCGAGGGCCTGACCACGTTCCACTGACCGCCCTGCCGGCGCAGTTCGACGATGCTGACGCCGTGTGCCGCGACCTGTGCGTCCACCAAGTCCTTGGTGATCGTGATCGTGCCGTAGCTGGCGGTGTTGGCGTGCAGGCCCGGATCGACGTACTCGTGGTTGACGACCAGGAGCCCGCGTTCGCTAGAGACGCCGCCTCCGCCAGCGGCAGGGAAGGGGAAGAAGTGCATGCCGTCGTTGTGCTGGCCGAACGTGGTGTTCTGGCGCGCGGCCGTGATCGGCAGCGGGTCGCTGTGGTCGTGGCTGATCAAGGCGCCCGGGCCCGACACGCCGATCGCATCGCCCCAGCCGACCAGCGTCTTGGCCGTGTAGCCAACGGGCACGCTGACCTTGTCGATGAAGCTGGCGGCCAGGTTGGGCGGCAGGCCGGCGAAGCTGATCGGGCCGGTCGGGGCCGGCGCCGTGGGGTACGCCGCGCGGGCCGACGTGCCGAAGCCACCCAGCGTGGCCAGCGTCGCCGCGCCCAGGGTACCCTTCATGAAGTTGCGGCGGCCCGTGAAGGCGGCCATCACGTCACGGATGGACTCGTTGCCCGAGGGGTTGATGGTGACGTCGTTGTCGGGATGCATCTTGCTGGACATGGAACCTCCTGGCGTGGATCGGGATCGGTGGTTGAAGAGCGGATGGCGGCGGGTGCCGCGTTGTCGAGATTGAGAAAGGGGCAATTTAGAGGCCGACGATGAAGCCCGTTACCCCATACGACGAGACGGGCATGAGCCATTGGGTCCTGGTCGGGGTCCGCGATGGGGGAGAGCGCCTCCGCGGTCACAGGGTTGACCCTAGCGCCGACCTTGCCTCGACCTGCGAACCTGAGCAGGCCGGGCCGCATCCACGACGGAAGTTGTCCAGCGGGGTTTCGAGCGGGCGCAGGGCCGCACCAACGGATGAGCGCGCCCGACGGCCGGCGCAGCTTCGCAGCCCCGGTTCCCGGCTCAGCCGGCCGCGGCGCGGCGCTGCCGCCAGGCCGATTCGAGCAGCGCCTGGAAGCGCCTGGCGTAGCCGGCCGCATCGACCAGGGGCGAGCGGGCCATGCGTTCGCGCAGCCCCTGGCGCAGGGCAGCGAGCCGGTCCCTGTCGGCCGCAAGCTTGGCGGCAATGCGCACGTAGTCGTCGGCGTCCCGGGCCACCAGCTCGGCCAAGCCCACGGCCTTGAGCAAGCTCACGCCGACTCGCGAAACGTGCGTGGCGCCCGCCAGCGTGACCACGGGAACGCCCATCCACAGCGTGTCGCAGGTGGTCGTGGTGCCGGCGTAGGGGAAGGTATCGAGCGCGATGTCGATGTCGTGGTAGCGCGCAAGGTGGTTCTCCACGTCCTGCAAGCGCCCGAGCACCGTGACGCGGGCAGGATCGATGTCCCCGGCCTCGAACTGCGCGAGCAGCGCCGCCGCGGCGCCATGGTCCTGGATGCCGCGTGTCTTCAGCAACAGGCGCGACCCGGGCACCGCCTTCAGCACCCGGCTCCACAGCGCCACCACGGCCGGGCCGATCTTCTGCCGCTGGTTGAAGCTGCCGAAGGTAATCGGCCGCTCGACCTGGGCCGGGCCCGGCGGCGGGGCGTCCTCGGGCGGGCGGAAGCACAGGAAGCAGCCTGGCACCCGCAGCAGCGTCTCGCTGTGCAGCGCCTCCGTCGTCCCGGGGGGGTCAGCCTCCTCGTCGGTGATGCGGTAATCGACGGTCGGCAGTCCCGTCGTGTTGGCGTAGCCCAGCCAAGTCAGCTGCACTGGCGCCGGTCGGCGGGCGAAGATCGGCAGCCGGTTGCCATCGGTGTGGCCGTTCAGGTCGATCAGCAGATCGATGGCGTCGTCGGCGATCTGCTGCGCCGCCGCGGCATCGTCGACCCGCGAGATGTCACGCCAATGCTCGAACAGTGGCTTCAGCCGGCGCGTGACGTCGTCTTCGCGCGGGTGCGCGTTGTAGGCATGCAGCTCCCAGGCCGAGCGGTCCAGGTGCTCCAGCAGTGGCCACAGGAACCACGCCACCGACGAGCGGCGCAGGTCGCTGGAGACGAAGCCCAGCCTCAGGCGTCGGCCTTCGGGCGCCGCCGGCACCCGAGCCACCATCGGCGGCGCCAGCACAGCCGCGACTTCGCCGTAGCGACGGTGTGCCGTGGCGTGTTGCTCGGGCGCGATCGACTCGCCGTAGTTCATCGCGAACAACAGCTCGCTGAAAGCCCGAAGGTCCTGCGGCCGCGCAGCCATTCGGCGGGCGTAGGCGGCGATGGCCTCGTCGGCGCGCCCCAGCGTCAACAGCGTGGCTCCCAGGTTGCCCAACAGGTGCGGGTCACCCGGCTTGAAGGTCAGGGCCCGCCGAAACTCGGCCGCAGCGCCTACGGCGTCGCCAGCCTCCAGGCGGGCGTTGCCCAGGTTGTTGAGGATCGCCTGTTGCCCTGGCGACAGGCGGGCGGCATGTTCCAGGCTGGCCACGCCCTCGGCCGCTCTGCCCAGCGCCACCTCAGCCGAGCCGCGCACACACAAGGCCTTGACGTGGTCAGGGTGGGCGACCAGCACGCGCTGGATCACCGCGAGTGCATCCTCGGCCCGCCATTGCTCGACAAGCTCCTCGGCAAGCAGCGTGCCAGCCTCGGCGTCGGTCGGGACCGCCGTGTGCCGCTCGTGCAGCAGCGCGAGGGCCTCGTCGCGCCGCCCCTGCACGAGCCATCCGCGCACCTTGGCCATCAGGCCCTCGGGGACGCCGGGATCGCGCGCGTCGGGCTGGCCGCAGCAGTGCTTGAACTTGCGACCCGAACCGCAGTGACAAGGCTCGTTGCGGCTCGGCCGGGCTGGGGCGCTCGCGGGGAACACGCCGTCAGCGCCGCTCGCGCGGCGGCTGCTCCGCAAGCCGGCGCTGGCACTCGGCCAGCTGCGCGCCAGTCAGGCCCTCGCAGGGCTCGCCCGGGCCCATGCCCAGCAACTCCACCGTCAGCAGCGAACTGCGCTCGCGCGCCGCCTCGCCGCCCGTGGCGCTGGCCGCGGCGGCCGTGCGGGTCTCGCTGCTGTTGCCCGGCGGCGTGCTCACGGCCGCCGGGGGCGGCGCCACCACGGCGCCCGAGCCGCCCACCGCGCCGCCGAGCGTGACGTCGCCGCCGACGGCTTGTGCCGCCAGCAGGATGCTCGGTGCGCGGATGAACGCATCCAGCGCCAGGATCTCGCCGAAGGCCGGGAACAGGCCGATGGTGCCGGCCGTGCGCCCGTTGATGTCGGGCACGATCCCCAGCCCGCTGCCTGTGGTGGTGGCCGGGATCTCGAACACCACGCCGTCGATCGAGCGCCGCGGCGCCAGCGGCGGCGCGCCCACCGCCGTGTTGGCGCCGCGCCCGCTGTCGATGTCGCCGCGCGACGACCAGATGGTCATGTCGCCCTGGCCGACGATGAACACACGCTGCGTGTTGACCTGGAAGTCGTCACGGGCGAAGCCGAAGACGTTGCCGCCGCCCAGAGCGATCACACCCTTGGGCGAGCTGCTGCTGCCGCTGACCTTGAGGCCGACGTTGATGCCGCCGCCGGGGTTGACCAGGCTGATGTCGCCACCCCGCTCGGTGATCACGGCACTCTGCGTCATCTCCAGTGCGCCACTGTGGCGCAACACCGGCGTGGCGCCCGGCCACACCGGCTGCGGCACGAAGCTGCCGGCGCCGGCCAGTTCGGCGACGCGGAAGCCTTCGTCGAAAAGAGCCAGCCGCATCGGCAGGGACAGTCGCCCGAAGGCCGACGCCGCCTTCGCGGCCGAGGCGGTCTCGGCTTCGAGCACCTGTTCGCGGTACTGATCGAAGAGGGAGCCGCTGCGCTGCGCAAGACCCTCGCGCCAGGCCCGTGCACGCGGGGCGTCGGGCTGCGCGGCGGCCAGCGCATCGAGCTCGGCGGCGGTACCGCCGAGGCTGCCGGCCACCGCATCGCGCCACCCGGTGCGCGTGGCCTCCAGGCTGCGCTGGCGTTCGGCGATGGTGCCGGTGAGCTCGAGGCCCTCGAATACGAGCCCTCGAATTCGGGCCAGGTAGGCCGCAAGCTCGGCACCCGCCAGCACTTCGCGGCCGGGCAGCACGATGCGCGTGCCGGCGGCCAGCGCTGCCTCGCCCGCGGCCAGCAGGTCGGCCTTGCGGCGGTCGAAGGCTGCGCGCAGCGAAGCTGTCACGCCGTCGGGCGTGACGGGGGCATCGCCTAGGTAGACGGCTCCGAACTCGGCGGCGATCACACCCTGAGCGAACCCGCGCTGGGCCTCGGCCGGGAAGCGCTGGAACTGCGCCCAGGCCTGGGCCTCGTCGAGCGTCGGTTCGGCCAGCGCCGCGCGCACGTAGTCGCGCAGCTTGCCACGGTACTGCGCGCCGCGCGGCGAGTCGCCCAGGTAGCTGGCCTCGAACACCGCCAGTTCCAGCGTCGGCGCCGCCGCGGCAGCCAGGCGGATGTCGGCGCCGCGCGCCGGCAAGCTGGCCGTCCGCTGGTTGCCGATGGTCCTGAGCCCCACCGAGGACCCGAGGTCGACCTCGCGGCCGGCGCGCACGTCCAGCACGCCGGGGCCGCCGAGCTCGACCACCCCCTGCGCGTCGGCGATGAAGTTGCGCCCGGCGGTCACCGTCGTGCGGTCGCCATCGGCCAGGTTCTGGGCCAGCAGCCGCAGGCTCAGCACGTCGTCGCCGGCGGAGACCCGGGCCGGCTTGGGCAGCACCCAAGTGGCGTCTGTGTTCTGCAGCAGGCTGCCGCCGGCGTGGATCCGAGCGGGATCGGGGTCGCCGGCGTGCAGGCCCGTCCCGGCCAGTGTGCCGGCGAGGCTGTTGTTGATCAGGCTGCTGAATGCTGTGAATCCGCTGCCGGCCACCAGCCTGCGGAAATCGGGCCAGGCGGAGACCGCTGCATCGGACATGGTGAGGTTCGGAGAGCCTGAGCCCACACCCAGCCGCACGTCCGCATCGGCCCAGACGGCCAGTCGCCCCAGGGCTTCGGGAAACATGATCGCTCCGAATCCGTCGGACGGCAGCAGCCGGACCTCCCCGCCCAGTGCCAGCGCTGCCAGCGAGGCCGGCATGATCCGGTAGGCTGCACGCGTGTCGGTGATCGATGCGAAGCTGAACCGCGCGAGGCTGGCTTCGCTGATGAGCGCGTTCGACAGCGTGACGTCGCCGCCTGCCGACAGCAGGGTCTGCGCCGCACCGTCGCCCCAGGTGTAGAAGAAGCCCGACACTGGTGCCCGCGAGTTCGCCGAGGGCACCGGTGCCGCGGTCGGGTTGAAGGCCGGGTTCACCGTCACCCCCTCGCGCCCGCTCACGCGCCAGGATGCCCCGCCCATCTGGGCCAGCACCGGCTCGTCGACCGCCTGGTTCGAGGCCTCGCCGGTGATGGCACCCTGCGCTTCGAGGCGACCCGTCCCACGGCCGGTCAGGAACTGCCCGCCGCGCAGATCGCGGCCGGCGGCGACGTCGATCTCGCCGCCGCCGATGGTGCGCAGCGTCGCGTCGGCCGGCACGCGGCTGTCGGCCCAGCCGGCCGTCGACGCCATCGCCTGAAGATTGACCACGTCACGGCCCGCGCGCACGCGGATCGAACCGCCGCCGAAGGCCCCCAGCGTCTGCTGGAACTGTGCGAACTGCGACCACCACCCCAGGTGGGCGCTGCGGGCGTACAAGCCCTGGTCCGCCCCCGTGGCGGGCAGCACGCCGCTGCGCCACAGCCAGTGCGTGACCAGCTGGCTGGCCTCCGGCGCCTCGATGTCGCGCCCCGCTTGCAAGGTCAGGCGCCCGCCGCGCTCGGTGAACGTGGGGCGGGCTGCCGCGGCGTGTCCGGCGAACAGCGCGTTGGCGGCATCGGCATCCGTTCCCGTGCGCAGCGCGCCGGCCACGTAGGCCTGTCCGGCGGACGTGCTGCCGCTGCCGGCCGCGAAGCGCATGTTCTGCGCCGCGGCCAGGTCGATCGAGCCGGCGCCGGTGCGCACGGTGCGGCCGGCGGCGATCGACAGGCTGCCACTGTCGCCCGACCGCGTCGCCAGCGGGTCGGCCGCGGCCAGGTCGGCGCCGGCAGCGAGCCGGTACGACCAGGCGGTGGCGTTGCTCGACAAGGCGGCATTGGCCGCGGCGCTGGCGAAGCCGTCGCTGATCGAGCCGTTGATGGCCAGGTCGCCCGCGGCGCGCAGCGTCAGCAGGCCGGCCTCGCCGCCGGCGCGCGCGCCTTGCAGCGTCCAGTCGGACACGACGCTAAGGTTGCCCGCGGCCTGCACCTCGACCCCGGCGCGCAGCGAGACACGGCCGCGGTCGGCCGAGCCGACGCCCAGCGTGCCGAGCGCCCCGGCCGCCGAGGCCATGAAGGCGTTGCTGTCGGCCAACACGCTGGCCTGGCCAAGCTGCCCACTGCGGGCGGTGCCACTGCCGACGAGGGCGCTGGAGCCGCTGCCGATCGTGGCGATGTCGCGCGTCTCGCTGCCGACGGTGACCTGCCGGTACACCCGCACCGCCTCGAGCACCACCTCGCCGGCCTGCAGGTCGGCCGGCTGCAGTGGACCCACCTGCAGCGTCGTGCCGTCGGCGCTGCGCGCCGCCCGCAGCACGACCCGGCCGTCGCCGGCGTCGTCCCCGCGGGCATCGACGGTGGCACCGGCCTGTGGCTGCACGCGGCCGTTGGCGCTGGCCAGCAGCACGTCGCCGCCGGACGCGCCCATCGCCGTCGAGCGGGCGTCGATGCGCGAGGTGACGTCGAGCACCAGGTCGCCGGCCGCCATCAGGCGCACGACCCCGCCTTCGGCCGCACGGGCGTCCAGCGTGGCGCCCTGCAGGCGCAGGGCGCCGGCGTCGGCAGCCAGCTGCACCCGCTCGGCGCGCAGCGCGCCGGCCAGCGTCAGGTCGCCTTCGCGCAGGCGCAGCTGCACGGCGTGGTCGATCCCGCCTTCGGCCACCGCCGCCAACAGGGATGCCGGATCGGGCAGGTGGCGCAGGTCGAGACTGATGGAGCCGCCGCGGTCGGCGGCGTCGCGCCCGCTGTCGGCAAGCAGCCGGCCGCGTGTGGCGCCCTGCTGCAGCAGCAGCTCGCCACCGGGCCCGACCGCGTTGATCTCGAGGCTGCCGGCATCGCCTGCTCCGCGCGTGCCGTCGGGCCTTGTCGCCGCGCTTGCATCCAGCGTGCCCAGTGCCTCGATGCGACCCTGCCCGGCGCTCACGCGCAGCCGGCCAGCAGGACCGTCGACGATGAAGCCGTCGGGCCCGGCCACCGAGAAGCCCGCCACCGAGCTCTGCGATCCGGCTCCGAAACGCACTGCCGCCGCATCGGCGCTACGGCCGCTGGCCATGATGTCGAGCACGCCCGAGGCGAGGTCGATCGACCCGTCCTGGACCACCTCGCGCGCGCGCAGCGTGACCGCGGCCGCCTGGCCAACGCGTTCGCCCAGCGTGCGCGATCCGGCGCTGCGGCGCAGCGTCAAGGTGCCGGCGTCGGCCTGCAGGGTGTGTTCGGCTGCGGTGGTTGCCGTCAGCCGTGCCGCCTCGAGGCTCAGCTCACCGAGCGCTGCGACGCCGCCCGTGCCGTCCAGCACGAGATCGCCTCGCGAACGCAGCATCACGTCGCCAAAGCCCAAGGCTGCCGACCCGGGCCCGAGCGTCAGCCCGCCGGTGCGGCCGAACTGAAGTGCTGGCGCCGCGTCGAGAACGAGGCTGCCGCCGCCGCTGAGCACCGCGGGCGCGGCGCCACCTGGTAGCGTGTTGCGCAGCACGATCTCGCGCGCCGCGATGTCCACCGAGGCCGGCCTGCCCTCCGCGTCGGGCAGGCCGCGCAGCAGCGGGGCGTCCAGCGTCAACCGATCCAGCCGCACCGTGGCCTCGCCGCCGCCGGCCGGCCGCGCGGCCCAGTCCTGCGGGCCGCTGAAGTCGATGCGCATGTAGCTTCGCAGCGTCAACTCGGGGGACTGGCGCACCGAGTCGAGCAGGCTGCCGGCCAGCGTCGTCGCCGCGGGCTCGGTCGAGCCCGGGGGGTCGGCTGCCGCCCGCGCACCGATGGCCCGTCGCGGCGCGGTCAGGCTCAGCGCCTCGGCATCCAGCTTGGCACGGCCATCGACTTGCAGCGCCGCGGTTGCGTCGAGCGCCACCGAGCGGCCCCGCAGCTGCACCGCGTCACCGATCGACAGCCCACCGGCGGAGCGGCTGATGCCGCTGCGCTCGGCCGACAGCTCGTCGGCCGACACCAGCACCAGCGCGCCGTCGCCGGCCAGGTTCAGCCTGCGGCGGCCCTGGCTGCCGTTGGCGCTGGCCTGCAACCGGCTGCCGGCGGCGATGTCCAGCGAGCCTGACGAGGCCAGAATGAGCTCGTCGACGGTGAGGCCTGCCGCGCCGACGTCGACCGTCAGTGCCGCCGTGCCGCTGGCGCGGATGTCCACCGTGGGTGTGCCGTCGGTCGCCGCAGCGCCGTCGCTGCGGCGGCCACCGATCAGCACGCTGCCGGCGCCGCTGCCGGCGAGCGACGCCGCGGTCACGCCGAGCGCGCCGGCCGGTGTCTTGCCCAGATCGTCGACCAGGGCCAGCCGGGCCGCCTGCATGTCCAGCGTGCCTGCCCGCCCGCCCGCGCCCCCCGCAGCCAGCTGCGCCTGCCACTGCGAGGTGTCGCTGCCCGTGCTGCTCACGGCGATCGAGCCGCCGTCGCGCGGCAGGGGTGGCACCGCGAGGTCGCTGATGGCCGCGCGGCGCGTGAGCAGCTCGCTGACGGAGCTCAGGCGGATCTCGCTGCGGCGGTTGAAGACATCGGCGGACTCGACAACAAAGCGCTCGCCCGGCGCGCCGAGGAAGGCCGAGCCCGCCTCGCGGATGCTGCCCGTGATGACGATTCCGCCGTCGTCCTGCACCAGCGGCGCACCGAGTTGGGCGCTGCCCTGCTCGGCGGCGCGCCGCACCACGTAGACCCCCTTCGGCAGTGCGCCATCCAGGAGTGCAAGACGCGCCGGCAGCAGCGTGTAGGCCCCGGGCGCCAGGCCCGAGCCGTCCATCGTCACCACCAGTTCGCGGCCGCCGGGCTCCTGGCCCTGGATGCCGCCGGCCAACGAGACCGGGGCCCGCGTGCCGTAGGACGGGATCACCGCGAACAGGCCATCGGTGGCCAGATAGTCGGTGCTGCCGCCGACGCCGGCGAAGAACTCCCAGGCCAGGATGTCGCCGCCGCCTGAGCTATCGACGACGGCCGTGCGGCCGGTCTGGATGCTCGCCGCGGAGAGCCTGATGCCCTTGGCCAGCGGCAGGCGGGTCGCGGAACTGCCACTGGGCAGCCACTGCGTCAGGTTGTCCGTCTGGCCGAAGAGCAGGGTCTGGCCGGCTCCCGATACGCTGGTCAGGCCGCCATCACCGAGCGTCAGCGTGCGTTCGGCCTGCAGCGACACGGCGCCAAAGGGCTGGCGCAGCACGCCCCGGTGGTCGATCGTCGTGGCCTTGGCGCTGAGTTCCCCGAACACCGACCAGGGCGCCACGCCCGAGGCGCCTGCGGCGCCGGTGCGCAGCACGAGCCGGCTGCCGCCGTCGCTGGCGTCGCGGGCAGCCATGCCCTCTAGCGTGAAGCGGCTGGCCGTGGTGACGAAGGTCTGGCCCGAGGTCAGCGTGAGTTCCCCGGTGAAGCCGAGGCTGCCGATGTCGCCGTCGTTGGAGCGGCGCACCGGATCGACGGCGCCCAGGCGGATCTCGCCGCCGGCCGCCGCGCCGGCGTCCAGGTGCACCGTCGAGAAACCCTTCAGGGTCGAGCGTCCGACGACGTCGATGGTCCGGCCGCTCAGCCGAAGCGCCGTGCCGCCGGTCAGGTCAGCGTCGGTCTGGGGCTGCAGGTCGACGGTCGGGCCCTTTCGGTCGACCGACAGCGTGCGGTCACCGATGGCCACGCTGCGGGCCGACAGTTCCGCCCGCACGCCAGGCTGGGCCATCAAGGCCGGGCTGTCGAGCACCAGCGTCTGCGGCACTGACAGCGACATCGATCGTTGGAAAACGATGGCATCGCCAGCGCCCAGGCGAAGGCTGTCGAACCCCGAAGAGCCAAGCAAGGCTTTCGGCAGCACTGCGGTGCCGTTGCCGATGAGCGGCGCCAAGTCATCACCGGCTCGCGCACCGGCGGGGAGCGGGCTCAGCAAGTCATCGTTGAGCAGCTGGCGCGGCGTGGTCGGGTACGCCGGCCCGACGGTGAAACGGTTGACGCCGCCTTTGCCCATCGCCACCTCGAGGCTGCCGCCCTCGGCCAAGGCCTGCCCGCGCTCGTCGGTGGGCGCGCGCGCGGAGATGTCGCCTTCCAGCACCATGCCTTCGGGGCTGCTGATCCGCAGCCTGCCGCCGGGTCGGGCCACCGTCACCGGCGTCGCCGTGCCACGCCGGGTCAAGGCTGCGGCCGCGCCGTCGAGCGCGAGTCGCGAGCCCCGTTCTAGCACCACGTAGCCGCGGTTGGCCACCAGCTCGATGCTGCCGCCGCCGCGCACGCTGCCCGTCAGGCGCGGCGCCGAGGAAGCCCCCGCCGCGTCGCCAAAGGTGGTGAAGGCCGGCGGTGAGGCATCCGGGCGCAGTTCGGCGACGCCCGAGACCGACAGCCGGGCGCCGGCGCCTATCCACAAGGCCTGGCTGCCAATGAAGCCGGCGGGGTCCTGCAAGGCCTCATCGCTGCTGGCGCCCCGCGTACCGGTGAGCGTGATGGCCAGCCGGCCGCCTGGTGCGGCCAGCCGCGCATGGCCTTCGGCCGCATCGCCGTCGGCGCCGATCTCCACCCGGTTGCTGGCAGCCAGCGCGAGCGTGCCACCGGCCTCGATCTCGATCGAGGCACCGCGCTCGACCACCAGCCGCCCGCCGCCCAGCGCCACGCCGTTCAGCACCAGGGGCCGGCTGGCACTCAGGCTCAGGTTCACCGGCCGCCGGTCGGCCAGACTCTCGTCGACGGGCCGTGCCCGCACGACTTCGTCTCTCATGCGGCCGCTGC
>JBILSW010000196.1:0-5759 GCA_044371895.1 Rubrivivax sp. | reverse complement strand
CGCGGTGGCGCCGGTGTTGGTGGCGCGCAGCATCGGCCGCTGCAACTCCAGGCTGCGCAGCCGCGAGATGTTCAGGTGTTGCTCGACGGCGATGGTCTGGCCGAACCAGCCGATGTTGCTGAGGTTCACCAGCACGGTGGGCGCCCGGCCGGCGTCGGTGAAGCGCCGGGCTAGCTCCTCGCCGAACAGGTCTTCGTAGCAGATGTTGGGGCCGAAGCGCTGGCCCAGCGCCTCGAACGGCGGCGGGTGCGTCACGCCGCGGGCGAAGTCGCCCAGCGGGATGTTCATCAGGTTCGTGAACCAGCGGAACCCCGGGGGGATGAACTCGCCGAAGGGCACGAGGTGCCACTTGTCGTAGCGGTGCGGCTGCGCGGCGTGGGCCGCCGAGAGGCCGGCGACGCTGTTGGTGTATCCGGTGTCGAGGTCGCCCAGCGGCACGCCCACCAGCGCGGCGCGGCCGGGCACCGCGAAGTGCGCCTGCAGCTGCTCCCAGTAGCCGGGCGCGAACTCGCGCAGCTGCCCGGGCAGCAGCGGCACGGCCGTCTCCGGTGCCACCACCAGCGGCGCGGTGGCGCGCAGCAGTTCGCGGTGCACCCAGGCCAGGTTGGCCGGCAGGCGCTCGGTGGCGAACTTCTCGTCCTGCGCGACATTGGTCTGCAGCAGCGCCACATCCAACGAGCCGGCCGGGGTGGTGAAGTCCGACGGCGCCACCTGCGCCAGCGCCACGGCACCGGCGGCCACGGTGGCCGCCAGCCAGAGCCGCCCGCGGCTGCGCAGCAGCTGCACCGTGCCGGCGGCGGCCAGCGCCATTGCGGCACCGATGCCGTACACGCCCAGCCAGGGCGCCAGCGCGGCCAGCGGCGAATCCACCTGCGAGTAGCCCGCGGCCACCCACGGAAAGCCCGTGAACAGCACGCCGCGCGCCAGCTCGGCCAGCAGCCACAGCGCGGCGAACAGCGCCGCGTCGAAGCCACCGCCGCGGCGCCAGCGCGCATACAGCGCGGCCGCCAGCGCCAGGTACAGCGACAGCGCTGCCGACAGCGCCGCCACGGCCGCCGCGGCCAGCGGCGCCGGCAGGCCGCCGTAGCGGTGCATGCTCACGAACAGCCACCAGGTGCCGGCCGCCAGCCAGGCCGTGCCGTACAGCCAGCCCAGCAGCGCGGCGCGGCGCGGCGGCGCGGCGTCCAGCCGCCACACCAGCAGCGCCAGCGTGGCGATGGGCAGCGCCCAGGCAGCCGTGTGCACGAAGGCCAGCGTCTGCAGCGCGCCCAGCGCGGCGCCCAGCAGCGCGTCGGCCGCCACCGGCCAGGGCCGGCGGGCCGGCGCCGCGTCAGTCGACGTCACCGCCTTCGACCGAGGGCGAGTCGGGCGCGCGCGCCACGCGGAACCAGCGCACCGCGCCGCCGCGCGTGATCATCACCGTGAAGGCCAGCCCGCCCACGGGCACGGTCTCGCCGCGGCGCGGCACGCGGCCGTGCTCCTGGGCCACCAGGCCGCCGATGGTGTCGAAGCCGTCCTCGGGCAGCTGCGTGCCGAAGGCGGTGTTGACAGCGTCGATGGCCACGTCGCCGGCCACGCGGTGGCTGCCGTCGGCCAGGGTGTAGATGCCGTTCTCCTGCTCCTGCTCGTCGAATTCGTCCTCGATCTCGCCGACGATCTCCTCGAGCACGTCTTCGATGGTGATGAGCCCGGCGGTGTTGCCGAACTCGTCGATGACCACGGCCAGGTGGTTGCGGTTGGAGCGGAAGTCGCGCAGCAGTTCGTTCAGGCGCTTGCTCTCGGGCACGAAGACCGCCGGCCGCAGCAGCGTGCGCAGGTTCAGCTCGGGCGCGCGGTGCAGCTTGAGCAGGTCCTTGGCCAGCAGGATGCCGATGATGTTCTCGCGCCCGCCCTCGTGCACCGGGAAGCGCGAGTGCGCGGTGTCGATCACGGTGGCCAGGATGTCCTCGACGGGCGAGTCGATGGACAGCAGGTCCATGCGCGTGGCGGGCACCATCACGTCGCCGGCGGTGAGGTCGGCCATGCGCAGCACGCCCTCGAGCATCAGGCGCGACTCGGGTTCGATGAGCTCGCGGTTCTCGGCGTCGGCGAGCGTGCGGATCAGCTCGTCCTTGCTGTCGGGGCCGGGCGAGACGAATTCGATGAGGCGCTCGAAAAGGCCGCGTTTGTCGCGGCTTTCGGCATGTGGGCCGCGTTTGTCGCGGCTTTCGGCAGCGTTGCCGCGCTCGCGCCGGTTAGGTGCTGGGTCGGACACTGGGGCGGTGCCGGCAGTCGCGAAGGTCGGAAGAATACCCCAGGCCCTGCACGCGGCGGCTTGCGGCGACAATGTGGGCCTGCCCGACGCACCCTCCGCGCTCCGTGAACGCCGCCTCCCCGCCCACCCACCCGCTGGCCCGCCTGGCCCTGCCGGTGGCCGCCATGGCGGCCGTGATCGTGCTGTCGAACGTGCTGGTGCAGCACGCCATCAACGACTGGCTCACCTGGGGTGCCTTCAGCTATCCGCTGGTGTTCCTCGTCACCGACCTCACCAACCGGGCCCTGGGCCCGCAGGTGGCGCGGCGCGTGGCCTGGATCGGCTTCGCCATCGCGGTGGCGGTGTCGCTGGCGCTGGCGCCCTGGCGCATCGCCGTGGCGTCCGGCGCGGCGTTCCTGTTCGCGCAGCTGATGGACGTGGCGGTGTTCAACCGCTGGCGCGCCGCCACCTGGTGGAAGGCGCCGTTGATCGGCTCGCTGGTGGCCAGCGTGGTCGACACCGCGGCGTTCTTCTTCCTGGCCTTCGCCGGCACAGACATGAACTGGCTGATGCTCGCCACTGGCGACCTGGCCGTGAAGGCGCTGATGGCCGCCGTGCTGTTGGCGCCCTACCGCGCGCTGCTGCCCCACCTGCAGACCTGGGCCCCGCCGCCATCGGCCACGGCCCGCTGACACCGAACCCTCCGCACCATGAGCCAAGGCCTGATCCCCGCAACCATCCTCACCGGCTTCCTCGGCTCGGGCAAGACGACGCTGCTCAAGCGCGTGCTGGCCGAATCGCACGGCCAGAAGATTGCCGTCATCGAGAACGAGTTCGGCGAGGAGAACATCGACAACGAGATCCTCTCGGTCAGCACCGAGGAGCAGATCATCCAGATGAGCAACGGCTGCGTCTGCTGCACCATCCGCGAAGACCTGCGCGGAGCGCTGGCCACGCTGGCCGAGAAGCGCCGCAAGGGCGAGCTGCAGTTCGACCGAGTCGTCATCGAGACCACCGGCCTGGCCGACCCCGGCCCGGTGGCGCAGACCTTCTTCATGGACGACGAGATCGCCGAGAGCTACCTGCTCGACTCCATCCTCACGCTGGTGGACGTAAAGCATGCCGCGGGCCAGCTCGACACGCGCCAGGAGGCGCGCCGCCAGGTGGGCTTCGCCGACCAGATCTTCCTCAGCAAGACCGACCTCGTCCCCGAGGGCGAGGTCGAGGCGCTGGCGCACCGCATCAAGCACATGAACCCGCGCGCGCCGCAGCGCAAGGTGCACTTCGGCGAGGTGCCGATCGCGGACGTGTTCGACCTGAAGGGGTTCAACCTCAACGCCAAGCTCGACATCGACCCCGACTTCCTGAAGGACGACGGCCACGGGCACCACGACCACGACCACGAGCACGGCGAGCACTGCGATCATCCGTCGCACCGGCATGACCACCCGCACCACCACGCGCACGACGACGACGTCAAGAGCTTCGTCTTCCGCAGCGACCGCGCCTTCAACCCGGCCAAGCTGGAAGACTTCCTTGGCGCCATCGTGCAGGTCTACGGGCCCAAGATGCTGCGCTACAAGGGCGTGCTGTTCATGAAGGGCTCCGACCGCAAGGTGGTGTTCCAGGGCGTGCACCAGCTGATGGGCTCCGACCTCGGCCCCAAGTGGGCGCCGGGCGAGAAGAAGCAGAGCAAGCTGGTGTTCATCGGCATCGACCTGCCGCGCGAAGTGCTGCTGCAGGGCCTGGAGCAGTGCCTGGTCTGAGGGACCGGAGGTGCCGGATCGCGTGGCTACAATCCGCGCGCCCTGAAGGGGGTGGCCGTGGCGGCCCAGGGGCGCCACGGCCGAAACCAGCGATCCCGGACGTACCCGAAAGGGGAGGAGGTCCCCGTGAGCAAGCCACCGGCCAAGGCAGCGGCCGCCAGCAAGTCCAACGCCGCGGCCAAGGCACCCGCCAAGAGCGCCACGTCCACCAAGCCGACCCCCAAGCCGGCCGCCAAGCCAGCCGCGCCTGCCAAGGCGGCGCCCCCGGCATCCCCGAAGGCGGCAGCGCCGCGGACGGAACCGCCCAAGGCGGCGGCCGTCAGCCCCGCATCAGCGCCCGCGCCCGCCGCCGCACCGGCACTGCCCGCCAAGGCGCCGGCCAAGCCGGCCGGCCGGTCGGCCAAGGCAGCGGCGCCGCTGGGGGCCAAGGACATCCCACCCGCCGACTCGCCAGTTCCCGGCGCCCGGCACGGCTTCGCCGAGCGCTTCGGGCCGGCCGCCACGACCTCCTACCGAAAGATGCCCGAAACGGCAGAGATGCCCAAAGCTGCGCCCAAGGACCCCAAGCTCGCCAACGCCTGGAGGACCAAGCCCGGCCGCGAACTGACCGAAGCCGAGCTTCTGGCGATGCCGGAGTCGGAGTACATGAACGACAAGCAGCTGGACTTCTTCCGCGCCCGCCTGGAGCAGCAGAAGGCCGATCTGCTCTCCAGCGCCGGGGAGACCACCGAGCACCTGCGCGAGGACACCTCCATCGTCCCAGATCCGGTGGACCGGGCCACGATCGAGGAAGAGCATGCCCTGGAACTGCGCACCCGCGACCGCGAGCGCAAGCTGCTGAAGAAGATCGCGCAGGCGCTGAGCCGGCTGGACAACGGCGACTACGGCTTCTGCGACGAGACGGGCGAGCCCATCGGACTGCAGCGCCTGATGGCCCGGCCCACGGCCACGCTGTCACTGGAGGCGCAGCAGCGCCGCGAGATGAAGCAGAAGATGTTCGGAAACTGACCTTGTTTCAGAGGGCATCATTCACGCACGGTGGGGCCCGGGCCCGGGGTAGTATCAGCCTGTCATGGCCGAACAAGAAAGGACCGAGAGCTTCTTCCGCAAGGTGGTGAGGTTCGTCGCGAACCCCGCCACCGATTGGGCCGACCTCAGCTCTCGCCAGGAAGAGACCAAGGAGCTCGATCTCGAGAAGAGCGAGCTGAAGGCCATGATCGAGCGCAAGCGGCGAAACGACTTCGTCCGCAAGCGCGAGTTCGACATGCTGCGCAAGGTGCGCCGCGAGGGCCTGTCGCCCGAGCAGCTGGCAGCGATCGGCTCGTCTTCGCGCCTGGACGACTCCGAAGGCCGCTCCGACGCGGCCGCGGCGCGGCCCGACGGCGTCAAGGCCAAGATCGACGAGATCGAGCAGCAGATGGTCGGCGAGGGCGGCTTCTCGCCGCCGGCCGCGCTGCCGGCGCCACCGGCACCACCGGCCCGCCGCAGCCCCCCGGAGCCGAGCAACCGCGCCAGCGCCTTCCCGCCCCCGGCGCCCTGGACGACCGCCGCCCAGCCGGCGCCGCCGGCGTCGCCCCTGGAACCGGAGCGCTCGCCCGCGCGCATGGCGGGCGCCGAGGCCCGCGCCCCGGCGCCGCCCCCGATGTCCCGCGAGCCGCAGCCGCAACTGCAGCCGCCGCCGATTCCGCTGTCCGCCAACCAGGTGCCCGACATCCACCTGCCGCCGGCCACCGCGCCGGCCCCGGTCCAGATGGTCTCGG
>JBILSW010000195.1:0-5767 GCA_044371895.1 Rubrivivax sp. | reverse complement strand
TTCGCCTACGAGGCGCTGTCGCTGGACGACCCCCAGGTTTACCGCCTGTTCAGCGAAGGCCGCACCGAGGCCGTGTTCCAGTTCGAAAGCCGCGGCATGCAGGGCATGCTGCGCGAGGCCCGTCCCACCCGGCTGGAGGACCTGATCGCGCTCAACGCGATGTTCCGCCCTGGCCCGATGGAAAACATTCCGAGCTTCTGCGCGCGCAAGAACGGCAAGGAGTCCATCGAGTACCCGCACCCGCTGCTCGAGCCGGTGCTGGCCGAGACCTACGGCATCTTCGTCTACCAGGAGCAGGTGATGCAGGCCGCGCAGGTGCTGGGCGGCTACTCGCTGGGAGGCGCCGACCTGCTGCGCCGCGCCATGGGCAAGAAGAAGCCCGAGGAGATGGCCAAGCAGCGCGTCACCTTCCGCGAGGGCGCGCAGGCGCAGGGCATCGACGAGGCCAAGGCCGACGAGGTCTTCGACCTGATGGAGAAGTTCGCGGGCTACGGCTTCAACAAGAGCCACGCCGCGGCCTACTCGCTGCTGGCCTACCACACGGCCTGGATCAAGGTGCACTGCGCGGCCGAGTTCTACGCCGCGAACATGACGATCGAGGCCGACAACACCGACAAGCTCAAGGTGCTGCTGGCGGACGCGCTGCTGGCCGGCATCCGCTTCGAGCCGCCGTGCATCAACCGCGGCACGGCGCGCTTCGAGCCGGTGGCCGACGACGTGGTGCGCTATGGGCTGGCGGCCGTCAAGGGCACGGGATCCGGGGCCATCGAGGCCATCGTCGCGGCGCGCGAGGGCCGCGCGGGGGAGGGCGGCGGCCCCTTCCGCAGCCTGTTCGACTTCTGCGCGCGCGTCGACCGCAAGGCCGTCAACAAGCGCGCGGTGGAGGCGCTGGTCAAGGCTGGCGCGTTTGATGCGCTGCACCCCGACCGCGCCGCCGCGCTGGCCAGCGTGGGCCTGGCCTTCGACTGGGCCGACACGCAGCAGGCCAACGCGCTGCAGGGCGGCCTGTTCGACTTCGACGGCGGCGACGCGCACGGCTCGAGCACGCAGGAGCCGGCCCTGGCCGCGGGGCCGCCCTGGACGCTGCACGAGAAGCTCGTGCAGGAGAAGACGGCCGTGGGCTTCTACCTCAGCGGCCACCTGTTCGCGGCCTTCGCCGACGAGGTGCGGCGCTTCGTGAAGACGCCCATCGCCAACCTGGTGGACAGCCGCGAGCCGCAGCTGCTGGCCGGCATCGTGACCGACCCGCGCAGCGTCAACGGGCAGCGCGGCCGCGTGCTGATCTTCCGGCTCGACGACGGCAGCGAGAGCATCGAGGCCGTGGCCCCCGACGAGCTGTTCGAGACCCGCCGCGACTGGGCCGCCGAAGACCGGCTTCTGGTGGTGCAGGGCAAGGTGCAGCCCGACCGTTTCAGCGGCGGCCTGCGCCTGAACGTGACGCAGGCCTGGGACCTGCCGGCTGCGCGAGCGCGCTTCGGCAAGCACCTGGCGGTGGCGCTGAACGGCGGCCTGCCGCCGGTGGCCGACGTGCTCAAGCTGTGGCCCGCCCGTCGCGAGGAGACGGAGCACGGCGAGCTGCTGCAGGGTCTGGCGATCCGCCTGAAGCTGCAGCGGCAGGGCGCGGTGGGCGAGATCGACCTTGGCGACGACGCCCGCTTCTGGCCTTGCGACGAGGCCCTGGGCCGCTGGCGCAGCATCGCGCACGGCGGCGCGGCGCAGGTCGTGTACGAGTGAGCGTGCCCGGGCCGGCCGGCCCGGCGCTATCGTCGGGCCCATGCACGAAAGCCCGCTGACCGCCCTGGTGTTGAGCGGCGGCGGCGCCCGCGCCGCCTACCAGGTGGGCGTGCTGCGGGCGCTTGTGGGCATCCGCCGCGGGGCGCTCGGGCCGCGGGCGCGGCTCGCCAACCCCTTCGGCATCATCGTCGGCACCTCCGCCGGTGCCATCAACGCCGCCGCGCTGGCCGCGAACGCCGACCGCTTCGAGGGCGCCGTCGAGGCGCTGGCCAAGGTGTGGCAGAACTTCGCCGCCGAGCAGGTGTACCGGGCCGATTCGCTGGGCGTCATCCGATCGGGCGCGCAGTGGCTCACGATGCTCTCGGTGGGCTGGCTGATCGCGCGCTGGCGGCGCGCGCGGCCGCGGTCGCTGCTGGACAACCGCCCACTGGCGGGGCTGCTGCAGCGCCTGGTGCCGCTGGAGCGCGTGCCCCTGCTGCTGGCCGAGCGCCACCTGCACGCATGGGCGGTGACGGCCTCGAGCTACACCACGGGCGAGCACGTCACCTTCTACGACAGCGCCCAGCCCCTGGCGCCCTGGCAGCGCTCGCAGCGCCTGGCGGTGGCGCAGCGCATCGATCACGCGCACCTGCTGGCGAGCTCGGCCATTCCGTTCGTGTTCCCTTCGGTGAACCTGCAGCCCGGGGGGCAGGCCGGCTGGTTCGGAGACGGCTCGATGCGCCAGACGGCACCGCTGTCGCCGGCCATCCACCTGGGCGCGCAGCGGCTGGTCATCATCGGTGCCGGCCGCATGCAGGAACCCGCGGGCCGCGTCGTGCCGGCCGGCGGCTACCCGAACCTGGCGCAGATCGCGGGCCACGCCCTGTCGAGCATCTTCCTGGACGCCTTGGCGGTGGACGTGGAGCGCATGCGGCGCATCAACCGCACGCTGGCGCTGCTGCCCGAATCGGCCCTGGCCGACAGCGAGCTGCGGCCGCTGGAGGCGCTGGTGATCTCGCCCAGCCAGCGCATCGACGACGTGGCGGCGCGCCACCTGCACGCGCTGCCGCTGCCGGTGCGCTCGCTGCTGCGCGGCGTGGGCGTGGGCGCCGGCGGCGTGCCGGCCGCGGGCGGCGCGGGCGTGCAGGGCGCGGCGCTGGCGAGCTACCTGCTGTTCGAGGCGCCGTTCACCCGCGAGCTCATGGCCCTGGGCGAGGCCGACACGGTGGCGCGCCAGGACGAGGTGCTGCGCTTCTTCGGCTGGGACGTGGCGCCGGCCCGCACGCCCCGCGGCGGGCCGGACATCGAGCTGCCCTGACGCCCGGCGGGCACCAGGGCGGGTGGCGGCAGGCCCGATCAGGCCTTCTCGCTCTTGTCGCCCTTCATGGGCTTGTCGGCCTTGGCGGGCCGGGCGGCCTTCTCGGGCTTGGGCGGCAGCGCCTGCGCGTCGAAGGCCGCGCCCCCGACCGTCAGGCCGTTGGCCGAGAGCTTGACGGCGCTGCCGGCACCCACGCCGCCGACGCGGTCCACGAAGTCGGCCCAGCTCTTGAAGGAGCCGGCCTCGCGGGCCTTGAGGATCTTGCCCGACAGGCCCGGCCCGATGCCCTTGACGGACTCGAGCTCGGCCTGCGAGGCGCGGTTCACGTCGGTGGCCTGGGCCAGCAGCGGGGCGCACAGGGCGAGGGTGGCGGCGATGGCGGTGATGAAGTTGCGGATCATGGTGGTTCTCCTGAGGGTGGCGATCGGTCGATCGGGTTGAGTGGGCACTGCATCCCGCCGCACCGGCCGCGAGGGGCCTCGTGGCGTCGGGATGGAAGGCATTCTTCGAAGCCGGCCCCGCACGGTCATTCCCTCGCGACGGGGCACGCCGGGGGAGCCGCGTACGGGGGTGGCGGGCCATCCCCCGGGCGGGGGGCGGCGGCCCGGGCCTCAGGGTGGATGGGCGACGGCCGCGCGCACCGCGGCCAGCACCTCGGCGGCCGCGGGCCAGCGGCCCAGGCCGCCGAGCACCGCGACGCGCGCCGCGGGGCCGCGGGGGCGCCACTGCGCGGGGTCGCTGGGGCCCATCACGCTGACCAACGGCACGCCCACCGCGGCGGCCATGTGCGCCGGGCCGGTGTCGTTGGACACCATGGCTGCGGCGCGCGCCAGCAGCGCCGCGTACACGCCGAGGTTCACGCCGGGCAGCAGCCGCGCGCCCGGGAAGTGTTCGCGGGCGATGCGCTCCTCCTCGCCCGGGCCGGGGCACAGCACCACCGGCAGGCCCAGGCTCGGCAGTTCCTGGGCCGCGAACTCGGCGAAGCCCGGCCAGTTCTTGGACTCGCCGTTCCAGCTGCCGCCCGAAAAGGGGCAGATGACGATCACCGGCTCGGCCAGCCCGTGTGCGGCCAGCAGCGCGGCCGCCTCGCGATGCTGATCGGCGGTGGGCTGCAGCCGCGCCCCATCGGGTGCCGGCTCGTCGGTGCCCAGCAGAACCTGGCCCAGGCGCCAGTACACCTCGAGTTCGTGCAGGGCGCGTGGTCGTAGCACCGCGCGGCCCAGCAGCAGCCGCCGGCCTTCCCAGGCGTGGCCCATGGCGCGCAGGCCCGCGAGACGGAACTCCAGCGCGCTCGAGAACGAGTCTGGCAGGCACAGCGCCTGCACGGGGTCGCGCCGGAAGCCGGGGGCGGCGACCGTGGCGTCGTCGCGCAGCCGCCTCAGCAGCGCCACGCGCTCGCCCGTGGCCTTGGGCAGGCCGTGCACGGGCCAGCCGGTGCCGGCGAGCAGGTCGCGCGTCCAGCTCTTTCCCACCAGCACCGGCGCGTAGCCCGCCGCCGCCACGCGCTGCAGCATGGGCAGGGCCAGCGTGACATCGCCCACCCAGTTGCGCAGGCGCACGATCAGCGGCCGCGCGGCGGGCGTGGCGGCGTCGTATGACTTAGGGAGGGGTGGCACGGTCGACGCTGGGGATAATCTGGGGCCATTTTGCCCGGCGCCCCGGGCCCGCCGCATGACCGCCCGAGTCCCGATCGCCGCCGCCGACGTCACCGCCTTCCACGACCGCCTGCTCGCCATCGCGGGCTGGCCAGGGGCCGAGCCGGCTCCGCCGGGGCCGGGGTTGTGGCAGTGGATCCAGGCCAACCACCGCAACAACTGCCTGCTCTGGGCTGAGGAAGACCTGGCCCGACGCACCACTGTGGCCGACGCCGAGATCGCCGCAAACAAGCGGGCCATCGACCGTTACAACCAGGCACGCAACGACGCCACCGAGCGCGTGGACGAGCTGCTGCTGCTGGCGCTGGGTGTGGTCGACGAGGCGGCGGCGCGCAGCCAGGCTCCGCTGGCCCAGGTGGACGCCGGCGCGCGGCTGAACAGCGAGACGGCAGGCAGCATGATCGACCGCCTGTCGATCCTGTCGCTGAAGCTGCAGGCCATGGCCGAGCAGACGCGGCGCGGCGACGTCGACGAGGCCCACCGCGCAGGCAGCCGCCAGAAGTGGGAGCGCCTCGAGCAGCAGCGCGCCGACCTGGCCGGCTGCCTCGACGCACTCGTCTCGGAAACGGCCGCGGGCAAGGCGTTTTTCAAGGTCTACCGGCAGTTCAAGATGTACAACGATCCGGACTTCAACCCCGAGCTCGTGAAGGAACGTCGGCGGCAGCCCTGATGCCGCAGCCGCAGCCCGTGACCCCCGCGCCCCGCATCCTGATCGTCAAGACCTCGTCCATGGGCGACGTGGTGCATGCCATGCCCGTGGTGGCCGACATCCTGGCGCACTTCCCGCAGGCGCAGATCGACTGGCTCGTGGAGGCACCTTTCGCCGCCATCCCGCAGATGCACCCTGGCGTGCGCCGGGTCATCGCCATGGCCTGGCGCAAGTGGCGCCACCAGCTGTTCAGCCGCGCCACCTGGCGGGCCATCGGTGCGCTGCGCCAGGAACTGCAGCGCGAGCCTTACGACATGGTGCTCGACCTGCAGGGCCTGCTCAAGAGCGCGCTGTGGGCCCGCCAGGCGCGTGGCCCCGTGGTGGGCTACGACCGTGCCAGCGCGCGCGAGCCGCTGGCGGCCGCCGTCTACT
>JBILSW010000194.1:0-5800 GCA_044371895.1 Rubrivivax sp. | reverse complement strand
ATGAAGGAGGTCGCAGCCATGGTGCGCCGCCACCTCGAAGGCATCGTCGCCTGGGCGCAGACCCGCCAGACCAACGGCTTCCTCGAAGCGCTCAACGGCCTGTTCCAGGCCGCCAAGCGCCGCGCTCGCGGCTTCACCAGCTTCGACACCATCAGAACCGTCATCTTCCTGATCGCCGGCAAGCTCGACTTCGCCTCGGTCAACCCTCATGCCCGGTAACCCACTTGAAATTCAAGAGAGCCTGCCATTTCGGTCGTCTCGGCGCTGCCGTTCACCTTGTAGCGCAAGCTCGCCTCTCCGCAAACGTCGGGGAACGACAGGGGCCAAGGATGCTCTCAGGCAGCCGCCGCGGCCTTCGACGCGTGCATGGCGATGATCCCGAGCAACTCCTCTTCGGAGTAGGGCTTGCCCAGGTAGTGGTCGACCCCGAGTTCGGCCGCGTGGTCGCGGTGCTTCTGCGCGATGCGCGAGGTGATCATGATCACGGGCAGCCCGGCCAGGCGGGCGTCGGCGCGGACGTTGCGCACGAGGTCGAAGCCGTCCATGCGCGGCATCTCGATGTCGGACAGCAGCACCGCGGGGCGCTCCTCGTCGAGGCGCTCCAGCGCATCGAAGCCGTCCTTGGCCGTGACCACGCGGTAGCCCTCGCGCACCAGCAGACGCTGCGTCACGCGGCGCACGGTGAGCGAGTCGTCGACCACCAGGACCAGCGGCGCGCGCTCGGGCTCTGCGGCCGCCTCGGTCGGCGGGGCGGTGGCAGCCGCCTGGGCACGCGCGGCGGCCTGCGCCTGCTCGGCGTACACGGTGGCCAGTGCCACCGGGTTGTAGATCAGCGCCACGGCGCCGGAAGGCAGCAGCGTCACGCCGGCCAGGCCCGGCAGGCGCGAGAGCTGCCGGCCGACATTCTTGACCACCACGTCCTGGTTGCCCAGCACCTCGTCGACATGCACGGCCACCCGCTGCGCCGCGCTGCGCACGATGACCACGCTCTGCGTGCGCCCGGCGCCGCCGCCGCGCGGCCCGGCCTGCAGCAAGGCAGCTAGCCAGAAGAACGGCAAGGCCTCACCCTGGTAGGCCAGCGTGCCGGTGTCGTAGGCGGCCTCGACCTCGGCCGTGGGCACGCGCCGCACCAGTTCGACCAGCGGCGACGGCACGGCCACCGTGGTGCTGCCGGCGCGCAGCATCACCACCTGCGTGACGGCCGTGGTCAGCGGCAGCAGCAGCCGGAACCGCGTGCCGCGGCCGGGCTCGGCGGTCGTCTCGACGCGGCCGCCCATGGCCGCGACCTCGGCCCGCACCACGTCGAGGCCGACGCCGCGGCCGGCGATCTCGGTCACCGTCTCGGCGGTGCTGAAGCCCGGCGCGAAGATGAGCGCGGCGAGTTCCGGTTCCGTCGGCGTGGCCTCGGCGTCGATGAGGCCGCGCTCGATGCCACGGCGGCGGATACGCTCGAAATCGAGGCCGGCGCCGTCGTCGGCGAACTCCACCGCGACCTCGTTGCCCGACTGCGCCACCGTCACCGTGATCTGTCCGGCGGCGTCCTTTCCACGCGCCACGCGCTCGGCCGGCGCTTCGATGCCATGGGCGACGCTGTTGCGCAGCAGGTGCTCGAAGGAGCCGACCATGCGCTCGAGCACGCCGCGGTCGATCTCGATGCCGCCGCCGACGAGATCCAGCCGCACCTGCTTGGCGGTGTCGCGCGCGGCCTGGCGCACGCAGCGGTACAGGCGGTCGGCGGTGCTCTCGAACTCCACCATGCGCGTACGCAGCAGATCGTCCTGCAGTTCGCGCGTCAGGCGCGCCTGCGCCGCCAGCTCGTCCTCGGCCGTCTGCAGGGCACGCTGCAGGCTGCGCTGCAGCGTGGCGACGTCGTTCACCGACTCGGCCATGAAGCGCGTGAGTTCCTGGAAGCGCGTAAAGCGGTCCATCTCCAGCGGGTCGAAGCCTTCCGACGAGGACTTGGCCGCCTCCACCCGCGCGGCGATCTGCGTCTCGGCCTGCAGCTCGATGTCGCGCAGCTGGCGGCGCATGCGATCCAGGCTTTCGGTGAGTTCGCCCAGCGAGCCCTGCAACTGCGTGACGCTGCCGTCGATGCGCGAGCGCGTGATCGCCACCTCGCCAGCGTTGTTCACAAGGCGGTCGAGCAGCGTGGCGCGCACGCGCACAGCCGCAGCGCTGCCCGGCGCGGCCGCGACCGCGTCGTCGGCCACGGCCGACTCGACGGGCAGGGCTGCGGCGAAGTGGCCCCAGTCGATGACGACGGGCGGCGCGGGCACCGGTGCCGGCAGCAGAGCGGGCTCGGCCATCGGCTCCGGCATCGGCTCGACGCCCGGCGCGCGCTGCTCGGGCCCGGCCTCCGCGGATTCGGGCCAGGGCCCGACCGGTTCGGCGCCGGCCAGGTCGGCCAGCTGCTCGGCCGGGGCCGGCTCCAGCACCGGCAACACCGGCAACACCGGCAACACCGGCATCAGCGCGGCGGCGGGGGCGGGCTGTGCCGTGGCGACGCCAGCGCGGCGCAGCCGTTCGTAGATCGCCGCCATCGCGTCGGCCTGCAGCAGCAGCGGATCGATCTGCACCGCGGCGATCTCGTCGTGCGCCATCAGCGCCTCGATGTCGGATTCCAGGCGGTGCGCCATCTCGCCCAGGCGCATGGCGCCGGCCAGCCGCGCGCCACCCTTGAAGGTATGCAGCGTGCGCATGCAGGCCGACGGCGCCGAGGGATTGCCCGGGTGGGCATGCCACTCGCGCAGCCGCTGCTGCAGCTGCGGCAGCAGCTCGTCGGCCTCTTCCTCGAAGATGGGGAACAGCTCGGCGTCGATGGCGTCCTGCACATCGAAGTCGTCGGGCTCGGCCGCGAATTCCGACTCCGGCGACAGCACGGGAACCGGCTCGGGCGCAGGTTCCGGCGGTGGCTCGGGGGCGACGTCCTCGCTGGGCGGCGGCAGTCGCTCGTGGTCGGCCAGGGCCTCCACGAGTGCCGGGTCCACGGGCCGCAGGAAGCCGGCCGCGAACTGGTGCAGCAGGTGACGGATCTGCTCGGCCGCGCTGCCGAACAAGTCGGGCTCGCCCACCCGGCCACGGCCGGCGGCGGCTGAGCGCATCAGCGCGTGCTCCAGCGCGCGGGCCAGCGCCGACAGCTCCGCATAGCCCACCGTGGCCGAACTGCCGGCCAGCGAGTGCGCCAGAGCCACGGCGGTGTCGGACACCGGCTGGAAGGGCGCCTCGAGCGACCACTCGGCCAGCTCGTTGACGAGTCGCCGCGACAGCTCGTCGGCCTCGTTGAGATAGATGTTGAACAGCGGGATCGGGATGCGCAGATCGCCGATGCGCTTGACCTGCTCGTCGTCCCCGGCCACAACGGGCTCGGGCTCGGACAGCTGCCCCGGCTCGGGTTCCAGCGCGGCTTCGGGCGTGGCCGGCACCCCGGGAACCGCTGGGTCCTCGGTCAGCTCGAAGCTCTCGAGCCCGCCGAGGTCGATCTCCAGCGCCTCCACCCCGCCGGCGGCCGGCAGCGGCATCGTGGTCTCGGCGGCCGCCGCGGGCGCGTCGAGGGGCCAGTCGGACAGCTCCCCGCCGAAGACCTCGGAAAACGACTCGGCCGTCGCGTCCGGCCCATCGAACTGGAAGTCGAGGTCGCCGGCCGAGGGCAGGTCGGGCACGCGCGCAACCAGGGGCTGGGCCTCGCCGCTCGTAAGCTCGGGGGCATCGAAACGAAGCTCGAAATCGTCGTCGGCAGACGACGTCCCGGCCTCGTCGGGGTCACCGCCCGCCGAGACCGAACCCAGCCCGCCGTGCAAAGGGGCCGGCGCCGACGGCGGTGACTGCTCACGGCCGCCGACCGGCCGCACGGATGTCAGGCCATCGGGCAGCGCAGGCCCCGGGCGTGGCAGCAGCTGCGTGCGCTCCTGCTGCTCGGCGGCCAGGCTGAACTCGGGCAGGGTGAGTTCACCGATGTCGATGTCGGCAGCCGTCTCGGGCGGCGGTGAGCTGTCCGCGGGCCCGAAATCCGCGTGTCCGCCAGGAACGGTTTCGTCGAGCTCGTGATGGTCGATCACCGCCCCGCCCTCGGCTTCGGCTTCGGCTTCGGCTTCGGCTTCGGGCTCGGGGTCGGGCGAGGCGGGCAGCAGCGCGACGGGAACTCGTTGCCCATTCAGGCGCAGCGCATCGGCCGCGCTCGCCACGGCGGCACTCTCGTGGCCACGAGGCGCGCCGCCGGCTATCGCTTCGACCCAGTCGCCGAGATAGGCCAGCGCCTCGGCGCTCAGCTCGCGCAGCGGCTCGTCCATGCGCGGGTCGGTCGCCAGGCGGGCGTTGAACAGCTGCTCACAGGACCAGGCGGCCTCGCCGAAGTCCTTCAGGCCGATCATGCGCGAGCTGCCCTTCAGCGTGTGGAAGGCGCGGCGCAACGTCGTCATGTCGGGCAGGTTGTCGGGAGCGGCCGCCAGGCGCTCGACGGCGGCACGGGCCTCGGTCACGACCTCGCGTGCCTCCTCGACGAAGACCTCGCGCATCTCGGCGTCGTCTTCGAGTCCGGTGCCGCCCGCTGGCGCCGGCCGGGGCGGCGGCACGGGGGCCGGCAGCGGCTCCGGTTCGGGCCGCTGCGGGGCGCCGAGTCCAGAGATCTCGGCCAGCTCGCCCCGCATCTGCGCCCGCTTGTCGGCGTCCTGTCCATCGGCAAGGCCGCGGTGGGCTGCGCCCAGCAACTGCGCGAGCTCGAGCTGGTCGGCTGCGGTGGCGGCCTGGGCCAGGCGGTCAGCCTCGCGCGCCAGCTCGGCGTCGGCAATGCCGGGGTCGGCGGCTGCGCGGGCCAGCGCCTGCACCTGGTCCACCAGCGGCACGGCGGCGCTGTCGGGCGCCATGGGCATGGGCAGGGTCTGCTCGCTGGGAAGGCCAAAGGCCGGCACCCGCTCGGTGCGGCCCATCACGGCGGTCAGGCTGCCGGTGTGGGCATCGAAGCGGAACAGGCTCTTGGCCAGCTGCGGCTGCACGCTGAGCATGTCGATCAGGAAGCTCAGCGCGCCGAGGTTGTCGGCCAGGCGGTCGAAGGTGCCCGCCTGGATGGCACGCTGCGCGTCGACCTCGGTCTGCGCGAGCTGGTCGACCGTGTTGCGCATGTGCAGCGCCGCCTGCGAGGCCTGGTCCATGCCAAGCACCGACAGCACGCCGCGCATGGCACCGAGCTGCCCAGGCACCGGGATGAGCACCGCCCGCTCGGAAGGGTTGCGGAAATACTGGTCGATGTGCTTCTCGACCTCGGACAGGCTGGCGCGAAGCTCGGCCACCACGCTGCCCATGGTCTGGCGGTCGGAGACGCGGCGGTACAGCGTCTCCATCCACACCTCCAGCGGCCGCGGCTCGGCGCCGTTGCGCACGGCATCGATGCGGCCCGCCAGGTGCACGAGCCGCTCGGGCAGGTCGGGCTGGTCGAGCTCGCCGTCCTCCAGCGAGGCATCGAGGAAGAGGGTCGCGGTCGCCACCTCCATCGCCAGCGCCGCCGACGGCGGCGCGCCGGACGCCACCACCTGCGCGGCAGTGGCCTCGAGCGTGCCGGCCAGCACCTCGCCGGCCGGGAACAGCTTCTGCAGCGACTCGCCCACCAGGTGCATCTGGTCGACCAGCGGCTGCAGCCGGTGAAGCTCGCCGGCGGCCACGGCCGACCACGCGTCCTTCGCGGCGGCCACGCGCTTGCGTGCCTGCACGATCAGGGCGGGATCGAAGCGGCCCAGGCGCGCCTGCTCGTAGTCCGGCACCACGGCGGCCGCGCAGCTGCCCAGGCGCCAGGCCTGGCGCACGGCACACC
>JBILSW010000193.1:0-5809 GCA_044371895.1 Rubrivivax sp. | reverse complement strand
GGCAGCAATGCGCTCGTGCCCGCGGCGTGGGCCGCGGTCTCGGGCGCCACCACGCCTTCGATGCGGCCCTTGCCGAACTCGTTGGGCTCCTTCGACATGCGCCTGGCCATGCCGTAGCTCATGAAGCTGGCCGGCGTGGCACCGCCGGGGGTGATGCCCATCCAGCAGCCCACGGCCGTGCTGCGCAGGAAGGTCCTCCAGTAGCGCAGCATCTGCTTCCAGGTCTCCAGCACCTCGCCGAAGCGGATCTTTGCGCTCTTGCCCTTGAAGGCCAGCCCCTCCTCCATGGTCAGCAGGATCTCGCCGATGCCGAACAGGCCGATCACCGCGATCAGGAAGTCGAAGCCCTTGAGCAGTTCGGTCTGGCCGAAGGTCATGCGCAGCTGGCCGGTGACGTTGTCCATACCCACCGCGGCCAGCGCGAAGCCCAGCATCATGGCCGCCAGCACCTTGGCGGCTGGCTCCTTGCTCATGCCCACGAAGCTGCAGAAGGTGAGCAGCTGCACGGCGAAGAACTCAGCCGGCCCGAACTTGAGCGCGAACTGCGCCAGCAGCGGCGCCAGCAGCGTGATCAGCACCACCGCGAGCAGCGCGCCGACGAAGCTGCTGGTGAAGGCCGCCGTCAATGCCTGCGCCGCCTTGCCCTGCTGCGCCATCGGGTGGCCGTCGAAGGTGGTGGCCACGCTCCAGGGCTCGCCCGGGATGTTGAACAGGATCGAGGTGATGGCCCCGCCGAACAGCGCCCCCCAGTAGATGCAGCTCAGCATGATGATCGCCGAGGTGGGGTTCATGCCGAAGGTCAGCGGCAGCAGGATGGCGATGCCGTTGGCGCCGCCCAGGCCGGGCAGCACGCCGATCAGCACCCCGAGCGTGATGCCGATCAGCATGAAGCCCAGGTTGGGCAGCGTCGCGGCCACGGCGAAGCCGTTCGCGAGGTTCGCGAGTTCTTGCATCGAGCGCTTTCGAAGGAAGGTGGAAGGACCGGACGGTTCAGAGGCCCAGCAGCCGCTCCAGCGGCCCCTTGGCCAGCGGCACCAGGAACCAGCGCTCGAACACGACGAAGAACACCAGCGGCACGCCCAACGCCACCGGCACGGTGAGCGTCCAGCGATAGCGCCCGTGGCGTGCCATGAAGTAACCGATCAGCAGCGCCGACGCGACGTAGATGCCCAGCACCTGCACCGCGCCGACGTACGCCACGATGGGCCAGAGCATGGCCCACACCAGGCCGGCCTGCGCCCGCGTGCAGAAGGCCTCGGTCGTGCCGGCGCGCCAGCGCAGCACCTGGCCCAGCACCACCCACGCGGCGCTGGCGATGAGCACCACCCCCACGTAGAACGGGAAGGTGCCGGACAGCGGCCCGTCGTCGGCCCAGCCCACGCCGACGCGCAGGCTGTCAACCACGACGAGGCCGCCCACGCCCAGCAGCAGCGCGGCCACCGCGAGCTCGGGCCCGCGGACGTCGATTTCGGGGGAACCGTCGTCCATGGGCCCGCTCACTGGGCCAGGAAGCCGGCTTCGCGCATCAGCACGCGGTGCTGCTGCTCGTTGCGGCCCAGCCAGTCGAAGAAGGGCTGGCCGCTGAGCGCCGTCTGGTTGAAGGCGCCCTTCTCCATGAACTCCTTCCACTCCGGCAGCGCGCGCACCTTGGTGAACAGGTCCTGGTAAAACTTCACCTGGGCGGGCGTGACGCCCGGCGGCATGAAGATGCCGCGCAGCATCAGGTACTCGGCGGGCAGGCCGGCGCTGGCGCAGGTGGGGATGTCCTTCCAGGCCATGGTGGCCGTGAGCTTGGCGCTGTACGGCATGGGCTTGCTGTCGAACACGCACAGCGGCCGCAGCTTGCCGGCGCGCCAGTGGCTCTCGGCCTCGATAGGGTTGTTCACCGTGCTGTCGACGTGCTTGCCCACCAGCTGCACCGCCACGTCGCCGCCGCCCTTGTAGGGGATGTAGGTGATCTTCTTGCCGGCGACCTTCTCGACCATCACCGTGATGATCTGGTCTTCCTGCTTGCTGCCGGTGCCGGCCATCTTCATGGCGCGGTCAGAGCCGGCCTTCACGGCGTCGAGGTAGGCCTTGGCCGTCTGGTGCGGCGACTCCGCGTTGACCCACAGCACGAACTGGTCCAGCGCCAGCATCTGAACGGGGGTCAGGTCGCGCCAGTTGAAGGGCACGCCCGTGGCCAGCGGCGTCGTGAACAGGTTCGACAGCGTGATGACGATCTTGTGACCGTTGCCCTTGTCGTTCTTGACGCCGAGGAAGCCCTCGGCGCCGGCGCCGCCGGAGCGGTTGACCACCACGATGGGCTGCTTGCTCAGCGAGTGTTTGGCCACCACGCCCTGGAGGAAGCGCGCCATCTGGTCGGCGCCGCCGCCGGTGCCTGCCGGCACCACGAATTCGATCGGCTTGGTGGGCTCCCAGGCCTTGGCGGCCGGGGCCGCGGCCCACAGCGCCGCGGCGGCGAGGACGGGGATGGTCATGCGCTTCACCTGCGACGCGAGGGTCGGGGAGGTTCTGGCGATGCCGGTCTTGCGAGGTGCGTTACAGCTCATGTCGTCTCCTGGATTCAGAGGGAAGTCACATGGATCAACTGCTTGGCACCACCTGGGCAGGCGGTGGGGCGGCGGTGATGGGTACGGCAGGTCTTGCGCTGGCGGGAACTCCGGGCTTGGAAGTGGGAATCGAAATGGGTGCGGGCTGAGCGGGCGCCGGGCGGGGCGTCAGGCCAGCCCGAGCTTGGCCGCCAAGCCGATGCGCTGCAGCTTGCCGGTGGCGCCCTTGGGGATCTCGTCCATGAACAGGATCTTCTTGGGCACCTTGAACTCGGCGGCGCGGGTGGCGACGAAGGCCTGCAACTCGCGCTCGGCGGCCTGCGCGCCCTCGCGCAGCACCACCACGGCGGCCACCTCTTCGCCAAGCTTGGGGTGGGGCATGCCGAAGCACACCACCTGGGCCACGGCCGGATGGTCCATCAGGATCTCGTCGACCTCGCGCGGGCTGACCTTCTCGCCGCCGCGGTTGATGATCTCCTTCAGGCGCCCGGTGATGCTGAGGTAGCCCTCGGCGTCCATCTGGCCCTGGTCGCCGGTGCGGAAC
The DNA here is from genome assembly GCA_044371895.1 of Rubrivivax sp. Taxonomy (GTDB): domain Bacteria; phylum Pseudomonadota; class Gammaproteobacteria; order Burkholderiales; family Burkholderiaceae_C; genus Rubrivivax. The sequence goes on along the minus strand of JBILSW010000193.1, from coordinate 2,713 downwards.
CAGCCGTTCACGAAGGCTTCGGCGTTGGCCTTGTCGTTGTTGAGGTAGCCGGGCGTGACGTTGGCGCCGCGGATGACGATCTCGCCCACGCCGCCGCGCGGCAGGATGGCGCCGTCGTCGCCCATGATGGCCACCTCGGGACCGGCGGCCACGCCCACCGTGCCCGGCTTGCGCGCGCGGGGAGGCAGCGGGTTGCTGGCCATCTGGTGGGTGGCCTCGGTCATGCCGTAGGCCTCGACCAGCGGCGCTCCGAACACCGACTCGGCCTCGCCGATCACCTGCGGCGGCATGCTCGAACTCGACGAGCGCATGAAGCGCAGCGGGTGTCGCGCGATCACGTCCAGGCTCTTGGAAGCCCGCGACAGGATGGCCTGGTGCATCGTGGGCACCGCCGTGAACCAGGTCGGCGCGGCCTCGTCCATCCAGCCGAAGAACTTCAGCGCGTTGAAGCCCGGCGTGCAGAACACGAACGAACCCGCGGACAGCGGCGCCAGCACCCCGGCGATCAGCCCGTGGATGTGGAACAGGGGCATGATGTTGAGCCCGCGGTCGCCTGCGGTGAACTGCAGCGTGGCCGCGATGTTCTGCGCCGAGGCGGCCAGGTTGGCCTGCGTCAGTGGCACTATCTTGGGCCGCGATGTCGTGCCCGAGGTGTGCAGCACCATCGAGACGTCGCCCGGCCGCGCGTCGCCGCCGAGCGCGGCGGGCGTGCCGGCGGGCAGGTCGAGGTCGAAGTCGCCGGCACCGCCCTCGGCGCGCGGCACCAGTTCGATCAGTCGCACGCCCAGCTTGCGCGCCACCTCGACGGCCGGCGAGGCGCTGCCGCGCTCGACGAGCAGCGCCCGGGCCTGCAGGTCGGCCAGGTAGAACTCGAACTCGTCGGCCCGGTAGGCCGGGTTCAGCGGCGCGCTCGTCACGCCGCTGGCACAGGCCATGTAGCAGGCCGCCATCTCGGGGCCGTTGGGCAGCACGATGGCCACGGCGTCGTTGCGGCCGATGCCGGCGGCGTTGAGGGCACCCAGGGTGCGTCCGATCAGCGCCCGCAACTCACCGAAGCTCAGCGCCCGGCGCCCGGGCGCACCGAGCGCGGGGGCGTCATCGGCACCGACGGCGAGCAGGGGCTTCAGGGCCTGGAGCATGGGACGTCTGCTTTTGTCTTGGACAGAATCCAATCTTCGCAGGTCGAACAAGCCCCAGGGTTGTCCTCGGGCAACCCCACAGGGTAACCACTTATCTCCGGAACCCGCGAGCGCGGCCCGGGTCTGCGGTTCAACTGTCCTTGGACACCGTGATAGTGGGGAAGCGGGACGAGTAGTCGCGCGACTTCTGCGCGATGCCTACCGCCACGCGGCGCGCCACGGCCTTGTACAAGGCCGCGATCTCGCCGGTCGGCTCGGCCACCACCGTGGGCCGGCCGATGTCGGCCTGCTCGCGGATGCTCAGCGCCAGCGGCAGCGAGCCCAGGTGCTCCACGCCGTACTGCTCGGCCATGCGTTTGCCGCCATCGGCCCCGAAGACGTGTTCGGTGTGGCCGCAGCTGGGGCAGCAGTAGACCGCCATGTTCTCGACGATGCCGAGGATGGGCACGCCGACCTTCTCGAACATCTTCAGCCCCTTGCGGGCGTCGATGAGCGCAATGTCCTGCGGCGTCGTCACGATGACGGCCCCGGTGAGCGGCACACGCTGCGACAGCGTCAGCGCGATGTCGCCGGTGCCGGGCGGCATGTCGACGAGCAGGTAGTCGAGGTCGGCCCAGTTGGTATGGCGCAGCAGCTGGTCCAGGGCCTGCGTAGCCATGGGGCCGCGCCAGATCATCGCCTGGTCGGGCTCGACCATGAAGCCGATGCTCATGACCTGCACGCCGTGCGCGGCCAGCGGCTTCATGGTCTTGCCGTCCTCGCTTTCGGGGCGGTGGTCGGGGCCGGCCAGCCCCAGCATGGTGGGCTGGCTGGGGCCGTAGATGTCGGCGTCGAGGATGCCCACGCGCGCGCCCTCGGCGGCCAGCGCCAGCGCTAGGTTGACGGTGGTGGTGCTCTTGCCCACGCCGCCCTTGCCCGAGGCGACGGCGACCACGTTCTTCACGCCCGCCAGCAGCTGCACGCCGCGCTGCACGGCGTGCGAGACGATGCGCGTGACGATCTCGGGCCGCGCCGCGGTGACGCCGGGCACCGTGCGCGCCGCAGCAGCCAGAGCGTCCCGCATCTCGGCGTGGCGGCTGCGCGCGGGGTAGCCGACTTCGACGTCGAAGGCCACCTCGCCGCCAGCGATGCGCAGGTTCTTCAGCGCCTTCGGGCCCACCATCGGCTGGCCGGTGGCGGGGTCGACTACGCCGGCCAGGGCGGCTTGCAGGGCGGCTTCGGAAACGGTGCTCATGCTCAGGGCTACAGGCCATCGGGACTCGGCGGGAGTCTAGCCATCCCGCCCGCCCCTGACGGCAGCGCGGGTGGCGCTCACTCGAGGCGGCGCACGCGCACGAGCGCGCGCACGCCCTCGATCTCCAGCAGGAAGCCGCCCAGGGCGCCCCGGCGCACCACGACGCGCAGGCTGTCGAACCAGTAGGCGCCGCGGCTGTCGTCGGCGACCTGCCAGACCTGTCCGTTGGCCAGCCGTATCCGGCCGCGCGGCCCCCAGCCCTCGAAGCGCCCCTCGATGCGGCTCTCGATGCGATCGACCGGCGGCGGCTCCTCGGGCAGCCCGAAGCGCGCCGTCGGCA
>JBILSW010000192.1:0-5825 GCA_044371895.1 Rubrivivax sp. | reverse complement strand
CCCATCGCGAAGCCGAACTTCTCGATCGCCTTGTCCACCTGCGCCGGCGTGCAGCCTTCTTCCAGCAGGAAGCCGGCCTGGCGGCTGTACTGCTCGATCATGCGGTTGCCGATGAAGCCGTCGCACACGCCCGAGACGACTGCCGTCTTGCGGATCTTCCTGGCGACGGCCATCACCGTGGCCAGCACGTCCTTGGCCGTCTTCGCGCCGCGCACCACCTCGAGCAGCTTCATCACGTTGGCCGGGCTGAAGAAGTGCATCCCGACGACGTCCTGCGGCCGCTTCGTGAAGGCGGCGATGGCGTCGACGTCGAGCGTGCTGGTGTTGCTGGCCAGGATGGCGCCGGGCTTGCACACCTCGTCGAGCGTCTTGAAGACCTTCTCCTTGACGCCCATCTCCTCGAACACGGCCTCGATCACGAGGTCGGCGTCGGCGATGTCGGCGTAGCTCAGCGTGGTGGACAGCAGCGCCATGCGGGCGTCGTACTTGTCTGCCTTCAGCTTGCCCTTCTTGACCTGGGCCTCGTAGTTCTTGCGGATCGTGGCCACGCCGCGGTCGAGCGCCTCCTGCTTCATCTCGAGGATGGTCACCGGGATGCCGGCGTTCAGGAAGTTCATGCTGATGCCGCCACCCATGGTGCCGGCGCCGATGACGGCCACCTTGGCGATGGTGCGCTGCGTCGTGTCTTCCGGCACGTCGGAGATCTTGCTGGCCGCACGCTCGCCGAAGAAGGCGTGGCGCAGCGCCTTGCACTCGGGGGTCATCATCAGCGCGATGAAGGTCTCGCGCTCGTAGGCCATGCCTTGGTCGAAGGGCTTCTTCAGGGCCTGCTCCACCGCATCCACGCACTTGGCCGGCGCCGGGAAGTTCTTCGCCATCGCCTTGACGGTGTTGCGCGCGAACTGGAAGTAGGCGTCGGGGTTCGGGTGGCTCACCTTCAGGTCACGAACGCGCACGCGCGGCTCACCCACCTTGGCGGCGGCCAGTGCCACGGCGGCGTCGAGCACGCTCTGGCCCGCGGGCACGATCTGGTCGAACAGCTTCTGGCCGGGCAGGCTGGCCAGGAGCTCGCTCTTGACGGGCTCGCCGCTGACGATGATGTTCAGCGCCGTCTCGACGCCCAGCACGCGCGGCAGCCGTTGCGTGCCGCCGGCCCCGGGGATGAGGCCGATCTTCACCTCGGGCAGCGCCACGTCCACCCCCGCGGCGGCCACGCGCCAGTGGCAGCCCAGGGCCAGCTCGAGCCCGCCGCCCATGCAGGTGCCGTTGATGGCGGCCACCACCGGCTTGGGACAGTCCTCCAGCAGCCGGATCAGGCTCAGCAGGTTGGGCTCGGCAATCGCCTTGGGGCTGCCGAACTCCTTGATGTCAGCACCGCCCGAGAAGGCCCGCCCGGAACCGGTGACGACCAGAGCCACCACGGCAGGGTCGGCCACCGCCTGCTCCACGCCCGCGGCCACGCCGGTGCGCGTGTCATAGCCCAGGCCGTTGACCGGCGGGTTGTCGAGCGTGATCACGGCCACCTGGCCGCGGACTTCGTATCGGGCGCCCATGCTGCTGTCTCCTGTGCGCGGTGGCATTGGATTAGAACGATCGTTCGATTCTAGGCAGCGGCCCGGGTGGCTTCCTGTCCCTGCCGCGACAAGGCCCGCTTGCCGACCCATGCGGGATGATGCCTGCACCGGCAGCCGGCGCGCCGGCGCCGGGAGTGCCGACGAATCCCATGGGGCGGGTCTGCGCTGCGCGACAGGGGCGGGGAAGGGAAGCGCAGCGGGACCGTGCCGACGTGCGCGGCGCCGCCGCGCGCCTCAGCGCCAAGGGTCGCTCAGGCCCGCCGACGCCTCGACCAGGCCGCCAGGCCCGCCACGCCGGCCAGCATCAACGCATAGGTCGCAGGCTCGGGCACCACAGCGGCCAGGCCGGGCCCGCCGATGATCGTGCTGTCGCCGTCAGACGCTCAAGGCAACACCCGCAGCACCTCGCCGTTGCTGCCGTCGGTCAGCACGTAGACGAAGCCGTCCGGCCCTTGCCGCACGTCGCGGATGCGCTTGCCGAGGTTCTCGAGCAGGCGCGTCTCGCCCGTGACCTTGTCACCGTCCAGCGTCAGCAGCACCAGCGCCTGCGCACGCAGCGCGCCTATCAGCAGGTGGCCCTTCCAGGCCGGGTAGCGGTCGCTGGTCACGAACACCAGGCCCGAAGGTGCGATGGAGGTCGGCACCCAGTGGCGCAGCGGCTGCTCGTAGCCGGGCCTGGGCCCCTCCTCGCCGATGCGCGTGCCCAGGCCGTAGTTGCGGCCGTAGGTGACCAGCGGCCAGCCGTAGTTGAGTCCGGCGCGCACCAGGTTGACCTCGTCGCCACCCTGCGGCCCGTGCTCCACCGCCCAAAGCGCGCCCGTGCCCGGGTGGAGCGCCGCGCCCTGGATGTTGCGGTGCCCCAGGCTGAAGAGCTCAGGCGCCGCGCCGCTGCGGCCCACGAAGGGGTTGTCGGCCGGGGCCTTGCCGTCGGCGTCGATGCGGATGACCTTGCCGATGTGGTTGGCGCTGGTCTGCGCGTCGTCCTTGCCGCCGAAGCGGTCCCCCAGACCCACCAGCAGGTGGCCGCTGCGGTCGAAGACGATGCGGCTGCCGCAGTGGTGGCGCGAGTTCATCTTGGGCCGCTGGACGAAGATGGTCCGAACCTCTTCGAGCCGCTCGCTGCCCGGCGCGCCAGCCAGCCGCGCCCGGCCCACGGCCGTGCTGTTGCCGCCGTCACCCGGCTCGGCAAAGGTGAAGAAGATGCGCTGGTTGCTGGCGAAGGCCGGGTCGGCCACCACATCGAGCAGGCCGCACTGGCCAGCCACACTGATGGCGGGAAGGCCCGCCAGCGGCGCGCCCAGCCGGCCGTCGGCCGACACCACGCGCAGCGAGCCGCCCTTCTCGGTGACGAGGCGGCGCCCGTCGGGCAGGAAGGCCAGGGCCCAGGCGTCCTGCAGCCCCCGCACCACTGGTTCGGTGCGAAGGGCCTGGGCGGCGGCCGTGGCGGCCAGCAGGGCAGACAGCGCCAGGGCGGCCAGGAAACGAAGGGCGAGATGCTTGGTCATGGTGCGAGGATGCCGCGCCGCGTGTGCCCCTGCCGGCGCGCGGACTTCAGGCCGCGGCCTCGGCCGCCTCCACAACCATCTGCACGCGCTGGCGGCCGTTCCACTCGTCCAGGCTCACGCGGTAGGCCATGCGGGCCTGCGCGGGCAGGCTCTCGGTGCGGTTGAACCAGATGCCGTCGCGCTCCTGCCCAGCGTGGCGCAGGCGCAGCTTCAGGTGCTTCTCGCCCACCAGGCGCTGCTGCAGCACCTGCACCGTGTCGCAGAAAAGGGGCGGCTCGAAACCCTGGCCCCACACCTGCTCGTCGAGCAGGGCCACGGTCTCGGCGTTGAACCACTGCAGGTCCAGGGGGCCGTCGGTGCGCAGCGTGCGCGTCAGCGTGGCGGCGTCCAGCCACTCGCGCGCCACCGCCTCAAGCAGCGCGCCGAAGCGCGCCACCGCCCCGGCGTCAGTCTCGGCCAGGGTGCAGCCGGCCGCCATGGCGTGGCCGCCGAAGCGGGCCAGCAGGCCCGGCTCCCGCTTGGCCACCAGGTCCAGCGCATCGCGAAGGTGAAAGCCGGCGATCGAGCGGCCCGAGCCCTTCAGCTGCCCGTCGGCGCCGCGCGCGAACACGAAGGTCGGGCGGTGCAGGCGGTCCTTCACGCGGCCGGCCACGATGCCCACCACGCCCTCGTGGAAGGCCTCGTCGAACAGGGCCAGCGCCGGCGGCGGCGTGGCCGGCCCGCCGGCCAGCAGCGCCAGGGCCTCGTCAGCACGCTCGCGCATGCCACCTTCCACCTCGCGGCGCTCGCGGTTGATGGCGTCCAGTTGCCCGGCCAGTTCCTGCGCGCGGGCCCCGTCGTCGGTGACCAGGCACTCGATGCCCAGCGTCATGTCGGCCAGCCGGCCGGCGGCGTTGATGCGCGGGCCCAAGGCAAAGCCGAGGTCGAAGCCTGCGGCCCGCGCCGGCTCGCGCCCGGCCACGCGGAACAGCGCCGCCAACCCCGGCTGCATGCGCCCTGTGCGGATGCGCTTGAGGCCCAGCGCCACGAGGCGCCGGTTGTTGGCGTCGAGCTTCACCACGTCGGCCACCGTGCCCAGCGCCACCAGGTCCAGCAGCGCGTCCAGCCGCGGCTCGGCCCCGGCCGCGTACAGGCCGCGGGCGCGCTGCTCGGCCCGCGTGGCCAGCAGCACGTAGAACATCACGCCCACGCCGGCGATGGCCTTGCTGGCGAAGCCGCAGCCGGGCTGGTTGGGGTTGACGATCACGTCGGCCGCGGGCAGCACCACGGCTCCATCGTCCACGCGCGGCAGGTGGTGGTCAGTGACGAGCACGGCCATGCCGAGCCCCTTGGCGTGCGCCACGCCCTCCAGGCTGGCGATGCCGTTGTCCACGGTGACCAGCAGCTCGGGCTGCATGGGGCGCGCCAGCTCCACGATGGCCGGGGTGAGGCCGTAGCCGTGCACGGCACGGTCGGGCACGACGTAGCTCACCGACGCGGCGCCCAGCAGGCGCAGGCCGCGCAGCCCCACGGCGCAGGCCGTGGCGCCGTCGCAGTCGTAGTCGGCCACGATGCAGATGCGCCGGCCGGCGACGATGGCGTCGGCCAGCAGCCGGCCAGCCTCGGGCGCCCCCTTCATCGTCGGCGGCGGCAGGAGCCGGGCCGGATTGGTGTCGAGTTCCTCGGCCGAGCCCACGCCGCGCGCCGCCAGCAGGCGCGCCAGCAGCGGGTGCACGCCCTGCTGCTCCAGCGCGAAGGCCCGGCGGGGCGGCGCCAGGCGGGGCTGCAGCACGGGGTTGCTCAAAGCGCCTCCAGCCATTCGGCCATGGGCGCGCGGCCCCAGCGCTGCCACCAGCGCTGCCAGGCCGTGGCCGGCGTGCCGCCCAGCGTGATGCTGCCGCGCTCGCCACAAAGGGTCAGCTGCACCGGCAGCCCGCGCCGCACGCGCGCCAGCAGCTCGCTCAGCAGTCCGCCTTCCAAGGCATCCCAGGCCTTGCACCAGGCGGCCCAGTCGCCGGCCAGCGCCGGGGCGCGCAGGCCCTGGTGCACCACCACCTCGGCCGCATCGGCGACGGGCTGCCGGGAGCCGCAGCCGCTGACCCACACGCTGTTCACGGGCAGCAGGCCGCGCTGCTCGCGCTCGGCGTTCAGGGGGTGTGCGTGCAGCAGCATCTGCAGCTCGGCCTGCAGGCGGCGCAGGCGGCGCGCGGCGGCGTCGCTGCCCAGCCAGGCGTCGACGTTGCGGCCGATCACGCGGTCCAGGCTGGCGGTGGGCAGGTCGGCCAAGCTCTCGTGCGCCGCAAACCAGGCGTCGGGCCGCCCCCAGGCCAACAGCCAGCCGTCGCCTGTGAACAGCGGCCGAACGGCCTCGCACAGCGCGCGCGAGCCGGCGGCGTCCAGCGCCAGCGCCGCGGGGTCCACCAGGCTGACCTGCTCGGTGCCCAGGTGCCAGTGCACGGGCGTGAGCTGGGCCCAGGCGCAGTCGCCCGTGTCGATGCCGCAGCGCGCGGCCTCGTGCGCGGCGAAGGGCAGCGCGCCGTCGGCGCCCGTCCAGCCTGCGGCCCGCCCGAAGGCGCGTTCGTGCGGCGGCGACAGCGACCACTCGTCACCCTCGTCGCTTTCGTCACGCCGGGCCTCGGGCAGCCGCTCGCGCAGCGCCGCCAGCACCGGCCGCTGCAGGCTGCGCGCGGCGGCGCGGCCGGCGTCGGGCAAGGGGGCGGAAAAGGGAACGATCAGGTGCATCGGCGGCGGATTATCCCGGCCGCCA
>JBILSW010000313.1:0-4463 GCA_044371895.1 Rubrivivax sp. | reverse complement strand
GTTCTCGGCGCGGCGAACCGCGTTGCGCTCCTCCTCGACCTTGGCCTTCGCGGCCCTTTCCTCCTCGGCGGCGCGCCGGCGGGCCTGCACCTCGCGCTCGAGCGCGGTCATCGGTGCCGAGGCTTGCGCCGCGGCTGCCGTGCCGGTGGCGGGCGCCGCCGCCGCGGCGGCAGCCTGCGCACGCTGCGCGGCGGTGTTGGGGCGGCCGAGGATGTCCTTCTCGGGCACCTCGCGCGGGGGCGGGCGGTCGCTGACGGTGATGCGGCCGTCCTTGTCGCGCCACTTCCACTGCGCGTCGGCCGGAAGGGCGGCGAGCAGCGCCACGGATGCAAGGGCCAGCGCGAACACCGTCCGGGCTCGGGCCGGGATGGACTGGGGCGAGAGGGCGGGTTTCAAGCGCATGGTGGCAACCGTCGGCGACCGGTCGAGTGTACGGCGAGCCCCGCGTCGGCCATGACCGGGGCGTTCCTATAATCCGCTTTTGCGTCTGGAGCCCGACTCCCCATGCGCCTACTCGGCAAAGCGCTCACCTTCGATGACGTGTTGTTGGTGCCGGCCTACTCGCAGGTGCTGCCGCGCGACACCCGGCTCGCGACCCAGCTCTCCCGCAACATCGCCCTGAACCTGCCGCTGGTCTCGGCGGCGATGGACACCGTGACCGAAAGCCGCCTGGCAATCGCCATCGCCCAGGAGGGCGGCATCGGCATCGTCCACAAGAACCTCACGCCGCGACAGCAGGCGGCCGAGGTGGCGCGCGTCAAGCGATACGAGAGCGGCCTGCTGCGCGACCCCATCACGGTGACCCCCGGCACCCCGGTGCGCGAGGTGATCGCGCTGTCGCGGCAGCACGGCTTCTCGGGGTTCCCGGTGCTCGAGGGCAAGCGCGTGGTGGGGATCGTCACCAACCGCGACCTGCGCTTCGAGACGCGTCTGGACGCCCCCGTGCGCGAGGTGATGACCCCCAGCGAGCGCCTGGTGTGGGTGCGCGAGGGCGCCAGCCTCGAGGAGGGCAAGGCACTTATGCACAAGCACCGCCTGGAGCGCGTGCTGGTGCTGTCCGACGACTTCGAGTTGCGCGGCCTGATGACGGTGAAGGACATCACCAAGCAGACCGATTTCCCCAACGCCGCGCGCGACGCCATGGGCAAGCTGCGCGTCGGCGCCGCCGTGGGCGTGGGCGAGGGCACGGAGGAGCGCGTCGAACTGCTCGTCAAGGCCGGAGCGGATGCGCTGGTGGTCGACACCGCGCACGGCCACAGCCAGGGCGTGATCGATCGCGTGCGCTGGGTCAAGCGGCACTTCCCGCAGGTCGACGTCATCGGCGGCAACATCGCCACCGGAGCGGCCGCGCTGGCGCTGGTGGAGGCCGGCGCCGACGCGGTGAAGGTGGGCATCGGCCCCGGGAGCATCTGCACCACGCGCATCGTCGCCGGCGTGGGCGTGCCGCAGATCATGGCCATCGACAACGTGGCCACTGCGCTGCGCGGCAGCGGCATCCCGCTGATCGCCGACGGGGGCATCCGCTACAGCGGCGACATCGCCAAGGCGCTGGCCGCCGGAGCCGGCAGCGTGATGATGGGCGGCATGTTCGCCGGCACCGAGGAGGCGCCGGGCGAGGTCATCCTCTATCAGGGCCGAAGCTACAAGAGTTACCGCGGCATGGGCTCCATCGGCGCCATGAAGGCGGGCTCGGCCGACCGATACTTCCAGGAGAGCGACGAGACCGTCAACCCCAACGCCGACAAGCTCGTGCCCGAGGGCATCGAGGGCCGCGTGCCCTACAAGGGCAGTCTGGTGGCCATCGTTCACCAGTTGGCTGGCGGCGTGCGGGCCGCCATGGGTTACTGCGGCTGTGCCAGCATCGTCGAGTTGCACTCGAAGGCCGCGTTCGTGGAGATCACCACTGCCGGCATCCGCGAGAGCCACGTGCACGACGTGCAGATCACCAAGGAAGCGCCTAATTACCGTGCCGAGTGACCCCGGCGCTGCCGCGCCCGGCGTGGCAGTGGCCTCGCGGCCGGCCGCGATGCGCTTCATCATGCTGGTGGTGCTGCTGGACATGATGGCGGTGGGTCTCATCGTGCCCGTGCTGCCGGCCTGGGTGGGCCAGTTCACGAGCGGCCCCGACGAGCAGGCCGCGGCCTACAGCCTGGTGACCTTCTCGTTCGCACTGGCCAGCTTCATCGGCGCGCCGCTGCTGGGTGCGCTGTCCGATCGCTTCGGCCGCCGGCCCGTGCTGCTGCTTGGCTTCTGCGGCCTGGCCGTCAGCTTCTTATGGACGGCCGCGGCCACCACGCTGTGGATGCTGGTGGCCTCGCGCGTGGTGGGCGGCGGACTGCAGGCCAACGCCGCGGTGGCCAACGCCTACGTGGCCGACATCACCCCACCCGAGGAGCGCGCGCGCCGTTTCGGTTTGCTGGGCGCGATGTTCGGGCTCGGATTCATCCTGGGCCCGGCGCTGGGCGGCGTGCTGGGAGCGATCGACCTGCGCCTGCCCTTTGTGGTGGCCGGCGTGCTGGCGCTGGCCAACCTCGTCTACGGCTACTACGTGCTGCCCGAGTCGCTGCCCGCCGAGCGCCGCGCGCCGCTGGACTGGAAGCGCGCCAACCCCATCACCTCGCTCAGGGCGCTGGCGGAGCTCAAGGGCGTGGGCCTGCTGGTGGTGGTGCTGTGCGCAGGCTTCCTGGCGCAGTTCATCCTTTACACCACCTGGGTGCTCTACAACACCTTCAAGTTCGGCTGGGGACCGGCGCAGAACGGCTGGTCGCTGTTCGCGGTGGGCATCGTCTCGGCCTTCGTGCAGGGGGTGCTGCTGTCGCGGCTGCTCAAGCGCTTCACTCCACAGCGGCTGGCGGTGATGGGCATGGCTTCGTCGACGCTGGCTTTCGCGCTGTGGGGCCTGGCCACCGAGGGCTGGATGGTCTACGTGGTGATCTTCGCCAACCTGCTGGGCGGCGTGGTCGCGGCCTCGCTGCAGAGCGTGATCTCCAGCGCCGCCGACGCCAGCGAGCAGGGCCGCACGCTGGGGGCCGTGAGCTCGCTGTCCAGCCTGATGGCCGTGGTGGCGCCGCTCATCGGTCCGCCGTTGCTGGCCGTGGTCTCGCATCTGCCGCAGGGCGACTGGCGCATCGGAGCGCCGCTGTTCGTGTGTGCCGCCTTGCAGGCCGTGGCGCTGGCCCTGGCGTGGTGGCACTTCCGCGGCCGCCACGCGCTGCCGGCTGCAAACCCACCGCACGCGGTGAAGCCACCATGAACCACGACAAGATCCTCATCCTCGACTTCGGCTCGCAGGTCACGCAGCTCATCGCGCGGCGCATCCGCGAGGCGCATGTCTACTGCGAGGTGCACCCGAACGATGTTTCGGACGAGTTCGTGCGCACCTTCGGGGCGCAGGGCATCGTCCTGTCGGGCAGCCACGCCAGCACCTACGAGGCGCAGGAGCTGCGTGCGCCGCAGGCTGTGTGGGATGCGGGTGTGCCCGTGTTGGGCATCTGTTATGGCATGTTCACGATGACCGTCCAGCAGGGCGGCCAAGTGGAGGCCAGCGCACATCGCGAGTTCGGCTACGCCGAGGTGCGCGCGCACGGCCACACCAAGCTGCTTGACGGCATCCAGGACTTCGCCACCCCCGAAGGCCACGGCATGCTGAAGGTGTGGATGAGCCACGGCGACAAGGTCACGGCGCTGCCGCCGGGCTTCAGGCTCATGGCCAGCACCCCGAGCTGCCCCATTGCCGGCGTGGCCGACGAGGCGCGTGGCTACTACGGCGTTCAGTTCCACCCCGAGGTGACGCACACGGTGCAGGGTCGCGCGCTGCTTGAGCGCTTCGTGCTGGGCATCTGCGGCGCGAGGCCCGACTGGGTAATGCGCGACCACGTCGATGAGGCCGTGCGGGCCATCCGCGCGCAGGTGGGCTCGGAAGAGGTGATCCTGGGCCTGAGCGGCGGGGTCGACAGCAGCGTGGCCGCGGCCCTGATCCACCGGGCCATCGGCGAGCAGCTGACCTGCGTGTTCGTCGACCACGGCCTCTTGCGCCTGAACGAGGCCCGCCTGGTGATGGACATGTTCGTGGGCCGCCTCCACGCGAAGGTGGTGCACGTCGACGCCAGCGAGCAGTTTCTCGGCCACTTGAAGGGCGTGACCGATCCCGAAGCAAAGCGCAAGATCATCGGCCGCGAGTTCGTCGAGGTCTTCCAGGCCGAGGCGAAGAAGCTGCAGAACGCCCGTTGGCTGGCCCAGGGCACGATCTACCCCGACGTCATCGAGAGCGGCGGCGCCAAAACCAAGAAGGCGACCACCATCAAGAGCCACCACAACGTGGGCGGCCTGCCCGAGACGCTGGGCCTGAAGCTGCTGGAGCCGCTGCGCGACCTGTTCAAGGACGAAGTGCGCGAGCTCGGCGTGGCGCTGGGACTGCCGCCCGAGATGGTGTACCGCCACCCGTTCCCGGGCCCCGGGTTGGG
>JBILSW010000191.1:0-5847 GCA_044371895.1 Rubrivivax sp. | reverse complement strand
GAGGTCTTCGACCGCGCGTCGCTCAACGCCGAGCTGGAGAAGATCGAGAAGCCCGCAGGCATCGCCAACCCCAAGGACTTCCGCAACGAGATCGTCAACTTCGTGCTGCGCGCGCGCGCCAACAACCAGGGCAACAACCCGGTGTGGACGAGCTACGAGAAGCTGCGTACCGTGATCGAGAAGAAGATGTTCAGCAACACCGAGGAGCTGCTGCCGGTGATCAGCTTCAACGCCAAGGCCAGCGCCGACGAAGCCAAGAAGCACGAGGACTTCGTGACGCGCATGGTGGCCAAGGGCTACACGCAGAAGCAGGTGCGGCTGCTGTGCGAGTGGTACCTGCGGGTGCGCAAGAGCAGCTGAACGAAGGGCCTCGCGTGCAAGCCATCATCGATCGGCGCCTGGCGGGCAAGAACAAGTCCGTCGGCAACCGCGAGCGCTTCCTGCGCCGCTACAAGGAGCAGGTGAAGGAGGCCGTGCGGCGCGCGATCGACGGCCGCGGCATCCGCGACGTCGAGCGCGGCGAGGACATCCGCATCCCGAAGAAGGACATCTCCGAGCCCGTCTTCGGCCACGGCCAGGGCGGCGTCCGCGAGGTGGTGCACCCGGGCAACCGCGAGTACGTGCAAGGCGACCGCCTCGAGAAGCCGAAATCCGGTTCTGGCGGACAGGGCGGCAGCGGCCAGGGCCAGGCCAGCGACCAGGGCCAGGGCGAGGACGACTTCGTCTTTGCGCTGAGCAAGGAGGAGTTCATGCAGGTCTTCTTCGAGGACCTGGCCCTGCCCCACCTGGTGCGCACGCAGCTGGCCGAGGTGCCCGAGTGGAAGACGCAGCGCGCGGGCTTCTCCAGCGACGGCACGCCCAACAACCTGCACGTGGTGCGCAGCATGCGCGGCGCCCTGGGCCGGCGCATCGCCCTGGGCGCCGGCAAGCGGCGCACGCTGCGCGAGCTGGAGGAGGAGCTCGCCGCGTGCCGCCGCGCGCCGCTGCCCGCCGACGCCGCCGACCGCGCGCTGGCCCTGGCGCACATCCAGGCGCTGGAGGAGCGCATCGGCCTGCTGCGCACCCGAATCGAGCGCATCCCCTACCTCGACCCCATCGACCTGCGCTACCGCAGCCGCGTGCGCGTGCCAGTGCCCACCAGCAAGGCCGTGATGTTCTGCCTGATGGACGTCTCGGGCTCGATGGACGAGGCGCGCAAGGAGCTGTCCAAGCGCTTCTTCATCCTGCTGTACCTGTTCCTGACGCGGCACTACGAAAAGATCGAGCTCGTGTTCATCCGCCACCACACGCAGGCGCAGGAGGTGGACGAGCAGAACTTCTTCCACGCCCGCGAGACCGGCGGCACCGTGGTCAGCAGCGCGCTGGTGCTGATGGAGGAGATCGTCCGCGCCCGCTATTCGCCGCAGGAGTGGAACATCTACGGCGCGCAGGCCAGCGACGGCGACAACTGGCACCACGACAGCGGCCGCTGCCGCGAGATCCTCAGCGAGAAGCTGCTGCCGCTGGTGCGCTACTTCGCGTATGTGCAGGTCGCCGAGGAGGAGCAGAACCTCTGGGAGGAGTACACGCAGCTGCAGGCCGCGCACCGGCACTTCGCGATGCGCAAGGCCACCAGCGCCGACCAGATCTACCCCGTGTTCCGCGACCTCTTCAAGAAGGAAGGCGCGAAAGCCGCATGAAGGTCGCCGCATGAAGCCTCGCCCGCTGGCCCTGGAGCACCCCCTGCCGCTGGCCGAGCGGCCCGGCGAGCCGCTGCCCGGCCCCAGTGACTGGAGCTTCGAGCTGATCGAGCGCTACCACCGCATCATCAAGGCCACGGCCGCGCGCTTCGGGCTGGACACCTACCCGAACCAGCTCGAGATCATCACCGCCGAGCAGATGATGGACGCCTACGCCAGCGTGGGCATGCCGGTGAACTACCGCCACTGGAGCTACGGCAAGGAGTTCATCGCCACCGAGAAGAACTACAAGCGCGGCCACATGGGGCTGGCCTACGAGATCGTCATCAACAGCAACCCCTGCATCAGCTACCTGATGGAGGAGAACACGCTGGCGATGCAGGCGCTGGTCATCGCGCACGCCGCCTACGGCCACAACAGCTTCTTCAAGGGCAACTACCTGTTCCGCATGTGGACGGACGCGGCGTCGATCATCGACTACCTCGTCTACGCGAAGAACTACGTCGCGGCCTGCGAAGACAAGCACGGCATGGACGTGGTCGAGGCCTTCCTCGACAGCTGCCACGCGCTGGCCAACCACGGCGTGGACCGCTACCGCCGCCCCACGCGCAAGAGCCTGGCGCAGGAGCTCGCCGAGCGCGCCGACCGCGAGGCCTACGCGCAGCGCCAGGTCAACGACCTGTGGCGCACGCTGCCGCGCAAGGCCGACAAGGAAGCTGCGGCCAGCCAGAGCAAGCGCTTCCCCGAGGAGCCGCAGGAGAACCTGCTGTACTTCATCGAGAAGAACGCGCCGCTGCTCGAGCCCTGGCAGCGCGAGATCGTGCGCATCGTGCGCAAGGTGGCGCAGTACTTCTACCCGCAGCGCCAGACGCAGGTCATGAATGAAGGTTGGGCCTGCGTCACCGGCGACACGCTGATCGTCACCGACCACGGCCTGTTGCCGGCCCAGGAGCTGGTGGACAGCCAGTTCGAAGGGCGGGTCGAGGACGGCAACCGGGTCGTCAACTGGTTCGCGCATCCGAGCAAGCCGCGCGTGCGCATCACCACGCGCCACGGCTACGTGCTGCACGGGGGCGCCGACCACAAGGTGCTGCTGGGCGACGAATGGGTCGAGCTGCAGGCCCTGCGCGTGGGCGACGGCGTCGAGATCCGGCGCGGCCGCGGGGTGTTCGCCACGCAGCCGGCGACGATCGACTACGAGACCGCAAGCCGGCCGCGGCTGGCCGAAGTCTGCGCCGCGCACGGGGTGTCCATGCACACCTTCCTGAAGTGGCAGTCCGGGCATCGGCAGCTGCGGGTCTCGGGCGAGCACGCCGCCCGGCTGGCCGCCTGCCAGGCCGAGTGGGCCGCCGCGAAGGCCGATGCCGCGCGCCCGCTGACGCTGCGCAGCGCCGACGACCTGCCGCGCCGCCCGGTCGCGCTGGACGCCGACCTGGCCGAGGTGCTGGGCCAGCTCACCGGCGACGGCTTCGTGGAGACCACGCACTCGGGCCGCATCAACCTGACCTCGCAGGACGACGAGTTGCTGGGCTTCTTCGAGCAGACGCTGCAGGCGCAGTTCGGCCTCGTGGCGCGGCGCCGGCCCGACCGCAACCACTTCGACAGCACCGTGCACACCGCCGTGCTGGCACGCGTGCTGGTCGAGAATCTCGGCTTCGCGCAGGGCCTCGGGGCGGCGGGACGCAAGACCGTGCCCGAGCTGGTGCTGCGCTCGCCGCGCGCCGTGGTGGCCGCCTTCCTGCGCGGCCACTTCGACACCGACGGCTGCGTCTCGGTGGCCGACCGCCAGGTCATCCTTGTCAGCAAGAGCCTTGAGCTGCTGCGCACCGAGCAGCTGCTGCTGCTCAACCTGGGCATCGTGTGCTCCGTGCGGCTGCAGCGCGACGGCACGCACCGGCTCGTCGTCACGGGCAGCGACCTGCGGCTGTTCCGGCAGGAGATCGGCTTCCGGCTGTCGCGCAAGCAGGCCGCCTTGCAGCAGGTGCTCGACGAGACGCGGTGGTTCCTGAAGAAGGAAGACCGCACCACCATCGAATCCATCGAGCACGACACCGGGCCGGTGGTCGACTTCAGCGTGGAGAACTCCCACGCCTACAAGGCCAGCTGCTTCATCAACCACAACTGCTTCTGGCACCACCGCCTGCTCAACACGATGTACGACGACGGGTTTCTCACCGACGGCGTGATGATCGAGTGGCTGAAGTCGCACACCAACGTCATCGCGCAGCCGCCGGTGGGGCACCCGGCGTACAGCGGCATCAACCCCTACGCTCTCGGCTTCGCGATGTACACCGACATCCAGCGCATCTGCGAGCGCCCGACCGACGAGGACCGCGCCTGGTTCCCCGACATCGCCGGCAAGCCCTGGTTGCCGACGCTGTTCGATGCCATGCGCAACTACAAGGACGAGAGCTTCATCGGCCAGTTCCTGAGCCCGAAGCTGATGCGCGACATGCGCCTGTTCGCCATCCGCGACGACGAGCGCGACGCCGAGTACGAGGTGGCGGCGATCCACGACGAGCGCGGCTACCGCCGCGTGCGCGAGATGCTCAGCCGCCAGTACGACCTGGGCAGCCGCGAGCCGAACATCCAGGTGTGGAACGTCAACCTGCGCGGCGATCGCAGCCTCACGCTGCGGCACTTCCAGCACAACGACCGACCGCTGCACGACGGCGCCGCCGAGGTGCTGAAGCACGTGGCCCGCCTCTGGGGCTTCGGCGTGCAGCTCGAGAGCGTCAATGCCCGGGGCGACGTCACCAAGCGCTACAGCGTGCCGGCGCCGTCGGCCTGAGAGCCGGCGTCAGGCCCGGAACACCTTGCCCGGGTTCATGATGTTGCGCGGGTCCAGCGCCTGCTTGACGCTGCGCATCAGCGCCACCGCGCCCTCGCCGGCCTCCTGCACGAGGTAGCCCATCTTGTGCAGGCCGATGCCGTGCTCGCCGGTGCAGGTGCCGCCCAGGCGGATGGCGCGATCCACCATCTGCACGTTCAGGCGCTCCACGGCCTCGGCCTCGGCCGGGTCGTTCGGGTCCATCAGGTAGCTCAGGTGGAAGTTGCCGTCGCCGACGTGGCCGACGATCCAGTACGGGATGCCCGAGGCCTCGGCCTCGGCCACGCTGTCGTTGATGCTCTCGGCCAGGCGCGAGATCGGCACGCAGGTGTCGCTGCTCTGGCAGCGGCAGCCCGGGCGCATCTGCAGCGCCGCGAAGTAGGCCTGGTGGCGCGCCGTCCACAGCCGCGTGCGCGCCTCGGGCGTGGTGGCCCACTCGAAGCCGCCGCCGCCGAACTCGGCCGCGATGGCCTGCACCGTCTCGGCCTGCTCCTTCACGCCCGCCTCGCTGCCGTGGAACTCCATCAGCAGCATCGGCTGCTCGGCCAGGGTGAGCCTGCTGTGGCGGTTGACGGCGCGGATGGCGTGCGCGTCGAGCAGCTCGCAGCGCGCGATGGGCACGCCCATCTGGATGACCTGGATCGTCGTGCGCACCGCGGCGTCGATGCTCGGGAAGTGGCAGGTCGCGGCACTCACCGCCTCGGGCAGGGGGTACAGCTTGAGCGTGATCTCCGTCATCACGCCCAGCGTGCCCTCGCTGCCCACGAACAGGCGCGTCAGGTCGTAGCCGGCGCTGCTTTTCTTGGCCCGCGTGCCGGTGTGCACCAGGTCGCCCGCGGCGGTGACCACCGCCAGCCCCAGCACGTTCTCGCGCATGGTGCCGTAGCGCACGGCATTGGTGCCGCTGGCGCGCGTGGCCGCCATGCCCCCGAGGCTGGCGTTGGCGCCGGGGTCGATGGGGAAGAACAGGCCCGTGTCGCGGATCTCGCGGTTGAGCTGCTCGCGTGTGACGCCAGCCTGCACGGTGACGGTCAGATCGTCGGCGTGCAGCGCGAGGATCTTCGTCATGCGTGAGAGGTCCAGGCTGATGCCGCCCTGCACGGCCAGCAGGTGGCCCTCGAGCGAGCTGCCCACGCCGAAGGGAATGACCGGCACCGCGTGCTCGTGCGCCAGGCGCACCGCGAACTGCACGTCGTCGTTGCTCTCGCAGAACAGCACCGCCTCGGGCGGCGCGGCGTCGTAGACGCTCTCGCCACGGCCGTGCTGCTCGCGCACCGCCAGCGCGGTGCTGCAGCGCTCGCCGAAGCGGGCCTTGAGCGCGTCCAGCATGGCCGCCGG
>JBILSW010000190.1:0-5875 GCA_044371895.1 Rubrivivax sp. | reverse complement strand
CGACATGGTGCCCAAGGAGGTGGCACGCCGGCTGCGCCTGTGCCTGGGGCCCGACGACCTGCGCGCTCGGTACGGCGGCGACGAGTTCGTCGTGGTCACGCCCGAGCGGACCGGCACGGGCGCTGCGCTCGCCCAGGCCGAGCGCGTCGTCGGGCGGCTGGCCGAGCCCATGAAGTTCGGGGACCTGGTGGTGAGCATCGGTGCCAGCGTGGGCTTGGCCGCTTACCCGTACGACGCCCACAGCGCCGACGAGCTGCCGCGCAAGGCCGACTCGGCGCTGTACCTCGCCAAGCGGGACGGCCGCAGCAGGGTGGACCGCTACGACGCCCTGCGGGACGAGATCATGGCGGAGCAGACCCTGCTTGAGCAGGAGATCCGCGAGGGCATAGCCACCGGTCGGTTCGTGCCCTTCTACCAGCCGATCGTGGGACTGGACAGGCGCAACGTCACCTCCGTGGAGATACTGTGCCGCTGGCGACACCCCGAGCGGTGCCTCGTCGCACCCGAAAAGTTCATCCCCGTGGCCGAGAGCTCGGGCCTGATCGGCCCGCTGACCCTCGCACTGTTGCGGGCCGCCTGCAAGGACATGCTGCGCTTCGCGCCGAACTGGCGGCTGTCGATCAACGTCGCGCCGCAGCAGATCGAGGACCCGAGCTGGTGCCGCAGCTGCTGTCGGTCATCTAAGAGGCCGGCCTGCCGCCGAGCCGCTTCAACATCGAGCTCACCGAGACGGCGCTGGTCAACGACTCGGCGCGCGCCCGGGCGGTGATCCTCTCGCTGAAGCGGGCCGGGCTGACGGTGACGCTGGACGACTTCGGCACCGGCTACTCGAGCCTGAGCTACCTGGCCGAGATGACCTTCGACCGCATCAAGATCGACCGCAGCTTCGTGCGCACGCTGGAGAGGCCCGAGAGCGCGAAGATCGTCGACGCGATCATCGGCCTGTCGCGCAGCCTGGGCGTGGACAACGTGGCGGAGGGCGTGGAGACCGAGCTTCAGGCGGCCACACTGCGCCGCATGGGCTGCCGCAACGCCCAGGGCTACCTGTTCGGCCGGCCGATGCCCGCCCGCGAACTGGACGACCGCGTCGTGATCGCCAAGAACACCGTGGCCCCACTGTCGCACGAAGCCGAACGCCTGGGCTGACGGCCCGGCCTCGCGCTACTTGACGAGGCGGTTCAGCCGCTCGGCGTCGAACACCGCCTCGGTGCGGGCCTCCTGCGGCACGCAGTCGGCCAGCGGCAGCTCGCGCGAGCGCGACGAGAGCTTCTCGATGGCCTGCCACAGCAGCGCGATCTGCTCCTCCTGGCTGCCGGCGTTGTCGATCAGGCCCTTGAGCGCCTGCGCCAGCGGGTCGTCGCCCTGGGTCAGGCCGTAGGCCGAGAAGCCCATCTTGGCGGCGGCGGCCTCGCGCTCGGCGTCGGCCGTCTTGGCCACGATGCGGGCCGGGATGCCCACCGCCGTGGCGCCCGCGGGCACCGGCTGAAGCAGCACGGCATTGGAGCCGACGCGCGCGCCGTCGCCCACCGTGAAGCCGCCCAGCACCTTGGCGCCGGCGCTGACGATGACGCCGCGGCCCAGCGTGGGGTGGCGCTTGGCGCCCTTGTCGAGCGAGGTGCCGCCCAGGGTGACGCCGTGGTAGAGCGTGCACTCGTCGCCGACCACGGCCGTCTCGCCGATGACCAGCCCCATGCCGTGGTCAATGAAGACGCGCCGGCCGATGACGGCACCGGGGTGGATCTCGATGCCCGTGAGCCAGCGCGAGAGGTGCGACACGAAACGCGCCGGCCAGCGCAGGCCGCGCCGCCACAGCGCGTGCGCCCAGCGGTGCATGACCAGTGCGTGCAGCCCCGGGTAGCAGGTGAGCACCTCCCAGCGCGAGCGCGCGGCAGGGTCGCGCTCGAGGATGCACGCGATGTCTTCACGCAGGCGGGCGAACATGCGTGCAGTGTAGCCAGCGGGGTTCAACCCTGCTTCCGCGCTGGGGCCGGAGGCGGCGCGGAGGGCGGCGCGCCTGCCGCAGCCTCGACGGCGCGGGCGATGCCGCGCAGCACGTGCAGCTCGTCCACCGTGGGCCGGGCGCGGTTGAGCAGCTGATTCAGGCGCGGCACCAGCTTCTTCGGCGCCGCCGGGTTCAGGAAGCCGATGCGCTCCAGCACCGCCTGCCACTGCACCAGCGCCGCTTGCACCGCGGCCACGTCGGCCGTCGGCAAAGGCGCCAGCGCCGGCCTCGCCGGCACCACGGGCCAGCCGCCCAGCGCCTGCCGCCACTCGTAGGCGACGAGCTGCACCGCCTGCCCCAGGTTCAGCGAGCCATAGGCCGGGTTGGCCGGGATGCTCAGGCAGGCGTGGCAGCGCCAGACGTCCTCGTTGGCCAGGCCCGTGCGCTCGCGTCCGAACACGAAGCCCACGCGCCGACCTTCGGCCAGGCCCGCCGCCAGGGCCGGCAGGTATTCGCGCGGGGCCGACACCGGCGGGCCGAAGTCGCGCGGGGTCATGGCCGTGGCGCAGGCATGGGTTACACCCTGCAGCGCCTCGGCCAGTGTGGGCACCACGCGCACGGCGTCCAGCACGTCGGTGGCCCCGCTGGCCAGGGCAACGGCGTCGTCGTGGCGGTGCAGATCGGCGTGGCGCGGCGCGACCAGCACAAGGTCGGCGAAACCCATCACCTTCAGCGCCCGCGCCGCGGCGCCCACGTTGCCGGCGTGGCTGGGGCGCACGAGCACGAAGCGGGTGGGGTCGGCGGCAGGGCTCATGGGCTGGGTCGGGCAGGGTGGCCGGATAGAATCGAGGGCTTTCGCGGCGGGCCGACGCATTGTCCCGCCGTGCGATCTTTTCCAGCCGCCGCCTGCCCCTTACTCTCTCTTTCCCGCCATGTCGCAGACCCTGCACCCCATGCTCAACATCGCCGTCAAGGCGGCTCGCACGGCGGGGTCCATCATCAACCGCGCGGCGCTCGACCTCGACGTGCTCAAGGTCGGCAGCAAGGGGCCGAACGACTTCGTCTCCGAGGTCGACCGCAACGCGGAGGCGGCCATCATCGAGACGCTGCTGGAGGCCTACCCCGGCCACGGCATCCTGGCCGAGGAAAGCGGCCGCGAGCACGGCGCGCGCGACAGCGAGTACGTCTGGATCATCGACCCGCTGGACGGCACCACCAACTTCCTGCATGGCTTCCCCGTCTACGCCGTCAGCATCGCGCTGGCCGTGCGCGGCCAGGTGCAGCAGGCGGTGGTCTACGACCCCACGCGCAACGACCTGTTCATCGCCAGCCGGGGCCGGGGCGCCTTCCTGAACGACCGTCGCCTGCGGGTGAGCCGGCGCACGCGACTGTCGGATTCGCTCGTAGGCACCGGCTTCCCGTTTCGTCGAGGCGACAACTTCAAGCGTTACGTCAAGATGTTCGAGGAGGTCATGCAGGCCTGTGCCGGCCTCCGCCGGCCGGGCGCCGCGGCGCTGGACCTGTGCTACGTGGCCGCCGGCTGGTACGACGGTTTCTTCGAGATGGGCCTGAACCCCTGGGACGTCGCCGCGGGCTCGCTGATCATCACCGAGGCAGGCGGCCTTATCGGCAACTTCACCGGCGAGAGCGACTACCTGCACCAGCGCGAGGTGGTGGCCGGCAACCCGAAGGTGTTCGGGCAGCTCGTGGGCATCCTGGCGCCGTACACGCGCGTGATCAAGGACGAGCCCGTGGCGCCGGGCCGCCGGCCGGCAGCCGATGACGACGCCGTGCTCCAGGCACTGGGCACCGCCCCGTCAACCGCCCCAGCCGAGCCGGCGGCCAGGAAGCCGCCGGTGCGCATCCGCCGGGGTAGGCCCCAGGGCGACGATGCGCCGCTGTGAGCGGCGGTGCCGTGTGCGTCGCGTTCAGTTGAACCAGATCTGCCAGAGCCCGACCACCACGTGGCCCCACACCAGGATGTTGAAGCCCAGCAGCGTGAACACCCTCGAGGCCGCCCAGAAGGCCCGTGCGCGGCGGTCGCAGGCAGGCTCGCCCGTGGCGGCGTACAGCACCAGGTACAGGCCGGCCGGCGCGAGCGTGCCGACGATCAGCACGCCCATCACCCAGTAGAAGAAGATCATCGGGCGATTATGGCCAGCGGCCCCGGGGCCCGGGCGGATGGCGGGGAATCAGACCCCAGGGGCCAGGTCGGTCGGGCGTGATGCCGCAGCGGGGCTCCAGCGCGGGCACGCGATGATGGTGGTGGCCCGGCCTCGCGCTCCACAGGTGATTTGGCACTGACAATCCGCGCCATGACCGCACTGCCTCAATCCACACCAGGTCCGACGTCATGGACCTGATGAATCTTGCGTTCGGCGTCACCGGGCTGCTGGTCTTCGCGAGCGTGCTGGCCGGGCTGTACTCTGCTCGTGCCGGCCTGTCTTTCCTGCTCGTGTTCCTCGTGATGGGCATGCTGGCCGGCGAGGACGGCCCGGGCGGCATCGCCTTCGACGACGTCAAGCTTTCGCTGTGGGTGGGCAGCGCGGCGCTCGGCGTGATCCTGCTCGACGGCGGCCTGCGCACCCGGCTTTCCACCTTCCGCACCGGCCTGAAGCCGGCCTCGTGGCTGGCCACCGTCGGCGTGCTGGTAACGGCCGCGCTAACGGGGCTGGCCGCCAGCCTGGCCTTTGGCCTGCCGCCGCTGCTGGGGCTGCTGGCCGGGGCCATCGTCGGCTCCACCGACGCGGCGGCGGTGTTCGCGCTGCTCAAGAGCTCGGGCCTGCGCGTCAGCGAGCGGCTGTCATCGACGCTGGAGATCGAGTCCGGGCTCAACGACCCCATGGCCGTGTTCCTGGTGCTCACGCTGTCGGCGGCGCTGCTGCAGCCGGCGGCGGCCACACCTGGGGCCATGCTGTGGATGTTCGGCCAGCAGGCCGTGCTGGGCACGTTGATCGGCGTGCTCGCCGGCATGGGCGTGGGCGAACTGCTGAAGCGCCTGCCCCTGGGCGGCACGGCCGAGGGCCTGACCGCGCTGCTGCTGCTGGCCGCCGGCATCGGCGTGTTCGGCGGCGCCGGCTGGGCCGGCGGCTCGGGCTTCCTGGCCGTGTACCTGTTCGGCCTGGTAGTCGCCCACCGCGCCAGCGACGTGGTCGAGCGCGCGCTGGCCGGCATGGACGGCTTCGCCTGGCTGGCGCAGGCCCTGATGTTCCTGCTGCTGGGGCTGCTCGTCACGCCCAGCCGCCTGCTCGACAACTGGCTGCCCGCGCTGGCCGTGGCCCTGACGTTGATGTTCGTGGCGCGGCCCCTGGCCGTGGCGCTGTGCCTGAAGCCGCTGCGCTTCTCGTGGCAGGAGGTCGGCTTCGTCTCGTGGGTGGGCCTGCGCGGCGCAGTGCCCGTGGTGCTGGCGCTGATCCCGCTCATGCTGGCCGTGCCCCAGGCGCGGGTGCTGTTCGACGTGGCCTTCGTGGTGGTGCTGGCCTCGCTGGTGCTGCAGGGCTCCACCATGACGTGGGCGGCGCGGCTGTTCGACGTGAACCTGCCCGACGCGCAGGACGAGCCCGCCGTGCGCGAGGTGTTCGGCGACTTCGCGCTCGACCCCGGCGTGCCGGTGCGCGACGTCTGCAGGTTCTACGGCCTACCAGATCCCGGATTCGAGGGCGACCTGGCGGAGTGGATGGCCCGCGAGCTTCGGCGCCCGCCAGTGGCCGGCGACGGCGTCGACTGGGGCCACGCGCACTTCGCGGTGCGCGGCATGGACGGGCGGCGGGTGGCGCAGGTGGGCCTTCTGCTGCACCACGCAGGGGGCGACGAGGACAGGGCCTGACTCGCGCCGGGCCGCCGGGGGCGTCGAGCTAGCCCGGATGTTTCACCACCGGTAGGTCGGCAGCCTCGTGCCGAGGCGCGTTGTCATCGGTATCTCACCCCCGATGT